>JAJFHI010000159.1 GCA_021775715.1 Hyphomicrobiaceae bacterium
TACAATACCAAAGACCTTGGCGAACAATTGGCCTCTCTGGCTGCGTGGTTTGACACGGCACACCATGTGCTGTCGGATTTCGCTTCAAGCTTGTCCGAGATTCGTCCAGGTGCCAGTCCAGTTCGGTGTTGGCCGCATCATTTTGACATCGCGACATATGTGGGAATTGAGCAAGGTTCGGCTGAGGCGGCGCGGGGCATTGGCGTCGGGCTATCTCCTGGCGACGAAAGCTACAACCAGCCCTATTTTTATGTGAACCCATGGCCGCATTTGGATCCCGCCAAACTCCCTCCCGCGCCTGCGCCGGGACATTGGCATCTCAATGGTTTTGTCGGAGTGATCGCCACCGGTGAGGAAATTCTCACGCTAAGTGACATCCAAAGCCAACTACCGTTGTTTGTTGCAAATGCCTTTGAAATTGGTCGTGATCAACTTGGAGCACGTGAGTAGATGGCAGCCGCACTGACCGGGAATCGGCATCACGCCGCCGACATCGTCGAGGTAGAATTGCGAACTCACCGGGGCGGTTGTCTATGTGGGTCTGTTCGCTATGAAGTGGATGGCAAGCCCGCCGTGGTAGCGCACTGCCATTGTATCAACTGTCAAAAGGCAAGTGGCTCAGGCCATTCAACAGGCGCTATGTATCGAGATGACCAGCTTCGATTGACCGGCAACACTGCTTCGTACAAATACAAAGCGGACAGCGGCCATGAAGTTGCAAGAGTATTTTGCCCCACCTGCAGCAGCTCAATTCTTGGGCGTAACACTGGTTCAAAGGGCTTCTCGACCATAACGCTCGGAACACTTTATGACTCTTCCCAGTTCGAACCTCAGGTGACTGTTTTCGCGCGCAATCGCAAATCTTGGGACATCATAGATGAGAGTGTGCCGACGTTTGATGCTCAACCCGACTGGAAGCCGCCGGAGAACGTTTGAGCAGACGTGGGAGAAAATATCGAGGCGCCCGACCTATACATTGTCCAACTCGGTGGCGAGCAGGTCGAACACCATTCGAATGCGCCGGCTCGTATTGAGTTCGCGGTGTGCTACCAGCCAAATTGGAAACATCAATGGTTCCATGTCGGGCAGAACGCGTTCAACGAGCGGCTCTGCGTCGCCAATGTTGCCATCCAATATTCCGATTCCAAGACCGTGCTTCACGAGTTCCCACATCACAAGGTAGTTCTCTGTCATAATGGGAAAATTACGTTGCGTGAGATTGAAGCCGATCGCGTTCAGCCCGTTCCGTAGGGCGCCGGCGCTGTCGATGCCAATGAAGTCGGCCTGACCGAAATCAACGGGAAGTCTGGGATTACCAATTCTCTCAATACAATCCGGTGTGGCATAGAGCCGGGCGGGAACGTCTCTGATTTTCTTTGCCACCAAGTCTGGTTCGGTGGGACGAAAATTCCGGATCGCAATATCCGCTTCGCGCCGCCTCAGATCGCTCGTCGCATGCGATGCAACAATCTCGACGTCGATGCCTGGTTCAAGTTCGCGCAACTTAGCGATGATGGGTGGCAGCAGAAATGAAGCGTAGATTTCGCTCGCTGAGATACAGATTGTCCCTTCGATGGACTGGGATTGACCAGCAGCGCTGAGCGACACGCGGTTTGCAGCATCTCCCATGGATCGGACATGATCCAGCAATTCAAGCCCGCTCGGCGTAAGCGTGAGCCCGCGCCCGACGCGCTCAAACAGGACGACCCCCAATTCATCTTCCAGAGCGTTGACCTGCCGGCCAAGCGTCGGCTGCGCCATGCCAAGCGCGCGCGCCGCAGCGGACAGAGATCCCTCTTCCGCCGTGATCAGAAAGGCTCTTGCCCTGTTCCAGTCGAATTTTACTGATCGCCAATCCATGCATTAACGCATATCAAGATAAGGAATTTAGTCAATTACTATCATGAAAATGCATTGGTATAGATCCCTCAGACCTTGGTCACTCCAAGCAATCCAATGGGAATTGAGATCATGAAAGCTGCCACTTATCAAAAGTATGGATCCTCCGACGTCGTCGAGATCACAGAATTCCCGCGCCCTACTATCAAGGATAACGAGGTTCTGGAGAAGGTCTACGCGAGTTCCGTCACGACCGCCGACTGGAGACTACGTGCCTCAGCGTTTCCACTTTATGCCTGGCTACCGGGCCGGATCATGTTCGGGCTTTTCGCACCCAAGAGCAAAGTACTTGGAATGGACTTCTCCGGACGCATCGTGTCGGTTGGAGCAGACGTCGGCCAATTCAAACTCGGTGATGAAGTTTTCGGATTTGCCGGCAACGGGGCACATGCGGAATATCTCGCGATCAGGGAGGAAGACGCGGTGGTCAAGAAGCCTGCTTGCCTGGACTACGACGAAGCGGCGGCCGTGCCGTTCGGAGCGCTTTCGGCGCTTGTGTTCCTGAGGGACTTCGCAAAAATCAAACCCGGACAGCGGATTCTGATTAACGGCGCATCGGGAGGCGTTGGCGTGTTTGCAGTCCAGCTCGCCAAGTATTTCGGCGCGAACGTTACCGGGATTTGCAGCACCGCTAATCTGCAACTGGTGAAGTCAATCGGCGCGGATCATGTGATCGATTATTCCGCTGAGGAGTTTGCCGCTGCCGACGAAACGTACGACGTCATCCTGGATACAGTCGGCACGACCTCATTCTCTCAGAGCAAACGCGCCTTGACACCATCGGGCCGTTACGTGCCCCTCGAATTTGGCCTGCGGGAGATCTTTCAGTCTCTGGCCCCTTCAATGTTGAGGGCTAAGAAGGTCGTGATCGGTATTTCCGGAGACACCCAGGACGACCTTGCCTTCATCAGCGACCTACTCGAACGCGGAGAGATCAAGCCAGTCATTGACGCGCATTATCGGCTGGAGCAGATCGGCGACGCGCACCGCCGTGTAGAGAGTAGGCACAAGACTGGCAGCGTCGTTGTGAGTGTTGTGCCGTCGGACTCCATTCGCCTGGCAGCTGCATAACCGCGCCGTGTTATCGAACTTGCGAGTTGGGATACTGCCCGTTCATTACTGCAGGTTTGCTGCGGGCAGCGAGCGAACTGGCGGGGCCGCTATCTGCCTCAGGTTATGCGGCGACTTTGAGTTGTCGGGATTGCGTGGTCCAAAAGGATCTTGGCAGCTTGTTTGGCGTCATCGGCAACACCAGTACGACCCTGTAAGTGGGCGGTGACGATTGCCCCCTCTTTCAACAGCATCAGTTGGCGGGCGAGAAGAGCCGGGTTTTTAGCGTCGGCCAATGTCGCGATTTTCTCTATATACGACGTCAGCATTCTTTTGTGCTCGGCGGAGGCGGCGTGGATTGGGTTCTTGGGATCCTGGTATTCTGACGATGCCTTGATGAACATGCAGCTGCGATAGTTCTCTTCCGCAAACCACTCATCGAGCGCGTCAAACATCGCAAGCAATCGTTTCCTGGGTGATTTCGCAAGTTCCTCGATACGTCGCGTCAGCCAGTTCCTAAAATTCTCGTCGCGCAACCGAAGTACTGCCAAGATCAGATCATCCTTGGTTCGAAAATGTTTGTACATCGACGTCTTGGAGACGCCGGTCTCGGCCACGAGCTTATCCATGCCGGTTGCACCGAACCCATCTCGGTAGAATGCTTTCAAAGCCTTGCGGACTAGTTCATCTCGTTTCGACGCGCTCATTCTCGATCATTTCCTTTACAGATCGGTCTATCCGCCAGCGGCGGTCAATCACTCGTTGATATGCAATTCTTCGCACAAATATTCAAGATGTAAGGTTTCTGGAGCCGCTTATCACGGACTCGTGGCTTGCGTACATTAACCGATCGGTACATCTGTAGATCATGAGATTTACCGATCGGTTCATCTGCGTCCAGCTCAAATCACGGTGGAGCGGGATTCGAAGGAACCGGTGTCGGCAACGCCAAAACTGACTTCTCAGTGAAATAACGATACCAAAGGACGACCGTCATGCTGGAAAATATGAAGCGCCGAACGCTCCTAACCGCAGGTGCTATGATTGCAGGGCCCGCTCTGCTTATTGCACTTGTGAATTCACCGTTACCAAGCAGTGCGCAAGCTGCTGTAGAAACGACGGACAGCGGATCGGCTCAACAGGTTCGCCACCAGACGGCGTCAATCGATGGTGTTGACGTATTTTACCGCGAAGCCGGTCGCAAAGACGCACCAGCCCTGCTGCTGCTGCACGGTTTCCCAACGTCGTCACACATGTATCGCAACCTAATCCCTGCGCTTGCCGAAAAGCACCGTGTGATTGCTCCCGATTACCCCGGTTTCGGCAATAGCGCCATGCCGGACCGTAAGTCATTTAAGTACACGTTCGACAACTACGCGTCGATCGTCGAAGGGCTCACTGAAAAATTAGGTCTCAAAAGCTATGCACTCTACGTCATGGATTACGGCGCTCCAGTTGGGTTCCGGCTCGCAGTAAAGCACCCTGAACGCGTCAGTGCGTTGATCGTGCAGAATGGCAATGCCTACGACGAGGGCATTCAGGATTTCTGGAAACCGATCCAAAAATATTGGACATCCGGAGATATGAAAGACCGCGAAGCAAACCGCTGGCTGACGTCGCTGAAGGCAACGAAATGGCAATATACAGATGGGGTTCCTGACATGTCTCTCGTGAGCCCCGACACATGGACAGTGGACCAGGCGTTCCTCGACCGACCGGGTAATCAGGAGATCCAACTCGATCTGTTCTACGATTACCGGACGAACATTCCTCACTATCCAGCGTGGCAAGCCTACTTCCGCAAGCATCAGCCACCGACGCTCGTTCTGTGGGGCAAGAACGACAAAATTTTCGTCGTCGATGGTGCCGAGCCGTACAAGCGCGATCTGCCAAATGCCGAACTCCACTTGTTCGATACGGGTCACTTTGCTCTGGAAACCCACGGTCCCGAGATCGCTGACAAAATCCGCAACTTCTTCGGCAAGCATGTGAAGGCCGTCCATTCGGAAGGCTGATCCCTTCTAATTCAACGCTGACCTGGGCGGTAAGAAATTGTACCGCCCGGTCGGACCCGTGAACACAAGACTTCATTTTTTTGGAGAGAGACGATGACATCGAAGCCTCCGCTACCTCCGTTTTCGCGCGAGACTGCTGCGCAAAAAGTGCGCCTCGCAGAAGACGCCTGGAATACGCGAGAACCACAAAAAATTGCATTGGGTTATTCGACGGGTAGCGTGTGGCGCAATCGGTCAGAATTCCTAGAGGGCCGGGCGCAGATCATCGAGTTCCTGACACGTAAATGGGCGAAGGAGTTGGATTACCGCCTGATCAAGGAACTCTGGACATTCACCGATAATCGCATCGCTGTTCGCTTCGCGTACGAGTGGCACGACGCAAGCGGCCAATGGTTCCGTTCCTACGGAAATGAGAATTGGGAATTTAGTGATGAAGGTCTGATGCGCAAACGTTTAGCCAGCATCAATGACCTGCCAATAACAGAAGGTGACCGGAAGTTTTTCTGGCCGCTGGGACGCCGACCCGACAATCACGAAGATCTGAGTGCCCTGGGTTTGTGACCAGCCGATTGCCGCATAACAACAGGAGATGACTATGGGACACAAATTCGCCGAGATAGCGTTTACCCCCAACGTTCGAGATGCACAGGAGTTGAATGGCAGCCGCAAGAGTTATGCACGAATGGAATCGGGACCTGATAGCCATGATCGTCTGGGTGATCGCGAGGCGGCGTTCATTGAAGCCCGTGACAGTTTCTATATGGCAAGCGTCACAGAGACGGGATGGCCTTATATCCAGCATCGCGGTGGTCCGCCTGGTTTCCTGCGGGTCCTTGATGACAAGACGATTGGCTTTGCCGATTTCCGCGGCAACCGACAGTACGTTAGCGTCGGTAACCTGGCAGGCGATGCGCGCATCTCACTGATCCTCGTGGACTATCCCAATCGTGCGCGCCTCAAAATTCTGGGTCGTGCGCAGATTATCGGTCCCGAACAAGAGGACAAATTACAGCAACTGCGGCTACCGGACTATCGCGCCGAAGTTGAACGAGGCTTTGTGATCACAATCGAAGCGTTCGACTGGAATTGCCCGCAACATATCACGCCTCGTTTCACGCTTGCAGAAATCGAAGCGGCACAACAAGTCACCTAGAATTCCTAAGCGTTCACGCATTGTGTAGGAGCACATACCGTTTTGCTCCTTGACTCATTTTCAAAATAAGTGCATATGCACATTCATGGCAAAGAAACCGACTAAACCAAAGACTGTTGACCCTCTGAACATGGCGCTTTGCACCTGTGCGACTGTTCGCCAGGCGGCAAGGACCGTAACGCAAATGTATGAGACAGCACTGCAACCGACTGGTTTGAAAGCGGGACAAGTTACCCTGTTGGCGGTGTTGTCGAAGCACGGTGATATGCCGCTGACGACCCTGTCTGATGCGTTGGTGATGGATCGCACAACGCTCACTAGAAACCTGAAGCCAATGGTCCGGGATGGCTTGGTTAGGATCGCAACAGAAAAGGATCAACGCGTGCGTAAAGTCAGGCTAACCGCGAAGGGCACCAAGAAAATCGACGAAGCATATCCACTTTGGGCTGAGGTCCAGTCGCGGATGGTCGACGGTCTCGGCTCGAAACGTTGGTCCGGACTTGTTGTTGATCTGAACGCAGCCGTTGAGGTGGCTCGTAAAGACTGACTAGGTTACATTTTTTAAGATAAATAGTGCATATGCACGTAAATATGGAGTAAATGAAATGACGACGACAACTCAGAATTCGATTTCGACTGATCACCGTTTGTCTTTCGAAACCTCATCTACAGCGGTTGCTGGTGCCGCGACGGTTGACACCCCTTTCGTAAGAGAAACAGAATCGAAACCCGCGTTAAGCATAACGGCTCGCGAATGGTTCGCAGGCGGCGAAAGGGTTTCGTATGATCGCCGCACAAAAGAAATCCTGCGATCGCATGGTGCAGCTGAGCCGCGAGATGTTGTGCAAGTGTTCCGGCGGATCGAGAAAGACACAGCAACGGATGAAGATGCGGTCTGGACATCTTTCCTGCCCGGTTGGCCTGACGGTTCTTTTGGATGGGCGAAGGTCGACCAACATTTGACTGGAAAGAGTGTCGGGCCAAAGCTCTTCGTTGAATATATCGGACACGGCGATTCCGACAAACCTGCCGATCATTCGTACGGTACGAAAGAACGCGCGGATCTCGTCGAGGCGTTTTGGAAGGCTGAAGGGATCAAGTCGACGTTCATCGTCGGTTTTGACTACTCATCCATCGTTGCGCTCGAACTCCTAAGCCGGCAGCAGGATCAGCGCGACAATGGGATCGAACCGACCACCAGGATCGACGGCGTCTTGCTGATCAACGGCGGCCTGTTCGTCGACGCGCATAGCCATCCTTGGTTCACGACGCCGGTGCTCAAATCTCCGCTCGGGGGACTGGTGACATCGTTGGCGCAGCGCTCGAAGTTTGCCTTTCGCGAACTCATGAAGCCATTGTGGTCAAAGGACTACCATGTGTCGTCGGGAGAAATCGACGAACTCTACAGCGCAATCGCGCGGGGCAATGGCGTTTACGCTTTAAGCAAGTCGGCGGGCTTTGTCGATCAACACAAGCGCAACTCAGAACGATGGGATTTAGGGCGCATATTTCATGCGTCTCAAGGCGCCGTCTCGTTCCATATCGTCGGCAGTGAACAAGATCCATTCGAGGGCAAGCAGGCCGTGGTGGCACGTGAGCGATTGGGGTCTTATGGGCTTGATGTGCGGATCGTACCCGGAGGACATCTTACGACGTCCGAACACCCCGAACTCCTTGCGCAAATAATCGAGGAAGTGGGTCCGCAACACGGATCGGTTTGAGCACGCTCGTAATTCTAGAATTCAGCGATTGAGATGATCACTAGATGTAGTAGGTCGAAGTTTATCGAAATACGTGCATACGCACAAGCAAATGGAACAAAACAAATGACTACAACAACACAGAACACGCCTTGGACTGCCAAGGCAATCGGCATCACCACTGGATTGCTACTCATCCAATTCACTGTTGCCTATGTGATCGGATCAGGACATCTCTTGACGAATGGTGGCGGGATGCCCCTGCCGCGGATCGCCATCACGGCCGTCATACCCGTGGCTGGCTTTCTAGCGGCGTATAACCTCATCCCAAGTTTCCGGGCATTCGTTCTCGCGCAAGACATTCGCAGGCTTACGATGTTGCAGTTGTGGCGCATCGTCGGTTTCGTGTTTCTGCCTCTCTATGCTTTCGCGGTTTTGCCCGGGCTGTTCGCTTGGCCTGCGGGCGTTGGCGACGTCGCCGTTGGGCTTTTGGCCTTCTTTGTTGTCAGCAAGATAGATCGCGATCCGGACTTTGTTGCATCACCTGGCTTCGTCGGCTTTCATCTGCTGGGATTGACGGACTTCGCCATCGCCATTGGCACTTCAGCTTTGGCGGCCGGTGCGTTTCCGGTACTGATTCCCGGTGGCGTAACAAGTGCCGCCCTCGACGTCTGGCCGCTCAATGTTTTCCCAAGCTTCATCGTTCCAGCGTTCATGATCGCGCAACTAGCGGTGCTTCTCAAAGTTCGCGAGGCGCGCCGCATTGTAAGTAAACACGGGGCCGCCACGATGTTACCCGCATAGTTCTCACCGGCGAACATCGGGTTTCGACCCCACATTAGCCTTGGCCGTCTCATGCCAAAACTATTTGCACCCGGTCAATCAAGGGCCAGCACAAGAACAAATTCTGTTTATGATTGGGGACACCGATGGGGCAGGGCCACGACGGGGTGAGCAGATGGTGGAGTGTATCAGCGGGCGCAGGCAGTCCGTTGCAGGTTTCCGCAGGTATAGGATGTCGTTTAGGACGCCGCCCGGCCAGTCTTTTTCCGAGGCGTCTTGGCTATGCTGTCGAGACTTGCTTCAAGCTCCGGCAAGAATGCCCATAGTTCGCGATTGAGCTGTGTCAGTTTTCCAATCGTTCGGGTCATCTCGTTAATGCGTTTGGTGTCGAACTCGCGCACCTCGGCAAATTGAATCTCGGTCTTCTTTTCTGTGACCCGCAGGATTGTCGTGTGGGTGAATTGCCCGGCCTCATTCAGCTGATAAATGCAATGGTTGAACTCGTTGCGCACCTTCGTGCAGGCATTGAAGCGTTCTATTAGTTTGTCGATACGCTTTACCATTTTTGCGTCGTCTATTTTTTCCTTGGCGAGCCGGCGTACTAGGTCGAGCCGTGCCCGAGTGGTGTTCAGAGAAACGAACGTGATAGCGGCCGACGAGAAATCCGTCTTCAACAGCACCATTAGGAAATAGATGAACATACTCTCGTTATTTGACCACGTGAAAACGAGATTGCCGATGAGCGCCAAAATACGCGTACGATCATTTGCGGTGTCTACAGCATATGCATCAATCGACGCGAAGTTCGGTGCGGCTGGGAGTTTGGTGTTCACCTGTCTGTCCTCTTTTTGGAGGCCACGTAGCTTGAATACTGGTCGCGACGTATCAAAATCATAACAGTGAAATGATGGGCCGTATCGTGCAAGGAGTTAGAATAGGCATGGTTTCGATCAACACTTAGCGTGGCGATCTTGTTCGTCGGCTTAATCAGTCGTAGCGTTGTCTTACGTAAGAGGCCGCAAAACCAACGTTACGCGTTCTGGTCAAGACGATGCGACTGTTCTGGAAATCCTCGCGTGCAAAACGCGCCGCCATATCAACCATCGCCCCGTTGGTTGAGCTTAGCCGCTCGCAGATCGGGACGATCCAGGATCAGTTGTGGCGTCAGCCATATATGATCGGCTTTCTATCGACCTTGATTACGCTCACGGCGCTGCGCAATGGTGAGCTTGATAGCGAGCAGATGGGGCTGACGCAACTCGAGGCCTGGGCGGCGATCACCGGCCTACAGGATGATCAAATAGGAGAGGACATTCAATTGTTGAGCGCGGACGCAGACGCGCACTTTCTCGTCGGCTGCACCAACGCAGCCGTATTTTACAGGGTCCTCAATGGTGAGACTCCAGTCGAAAATTTTCGCGATTTTTCAGCGGCGCCTACTCAGGCCTCAGCTTGGTTCACTCCTTTTGGTTTTAACGATAAGCCTTCTTTTGGAAAAGGCGGCGAGTTTGCTGAGGCGCTGTGGGTCGAGTTTTTCAACGAACACGTCAAGATCTGATTGGGTGAAGCATTCATTTCATCGGCCATCGGGTCGCTAGGCCTCTCTGAATGCGCGAGACACTGTGTCGAGCACCGGCTGCATAAGATATTGGAAGAACGTGCGTTCACCGGTCTTGATGTAGACCTCGGTTGGCATGCCCGGCGTTGGCAGAAACCCCTTTATTTTGGCAGCTTCTTCTGCGTCAAGTTTGACACGTGCAATATAGACGTTGTCATTTTTGAAGCGGTCGGCCTCGTTTGGAATCGCGTCGGCAGAAACGTAAATCACGCTGCCCGCGATCATTGGAGTCACGCGTTGGCTCAATGCTGTCAGACGGATATTCGCGAGCTGCCCCGTTGTGACGATATCGATGTCCTGAGGGCGAATGCGGGCTTCGATGACGAGTTCATCGCCCATAGGCAGGAGCGCCAGAATGTTGTTGCCCGGCCGGATAACACCTCCAGCAGTGTGGTAGTTGAGCTTGACGATGATGCCGCGCACCGGCGCCCTGATCTCGATACGCCCCAGGACACTTTCCGCCGATTTCACTCGCTCTTTGAGATCTTTTAGCTCGGCTTCGATTTGGTGGCGCTCTTCTACAGCGGTTTGAATTGCGGTGTTCTTTACCCGACTAATCTGCTCAATTGCACCGGCAATGCGTTCAGTCAAATCGCCGATTTCTGATTGGCGACGGCCCATTTCGCCAACCATGTTTGCATGTGCGCGTTTTAGAGCGAAGTATTCGGGCTTACGTACCAGTCCGGCCTCATACAACCGGCGTTTTCCCGCCAGTTCTTCCGCGATCAAATTCTTCTGCGACATTGCACTGGTAAGCTGTGCCTTGTTGCCTTTTATGCGTTGTTTAAAGGAGGCAATTGATTGTTCAAGAATGGCAACGTCATTCCCGAGTTTGTGTTTTCGTGCGGCGAAGATCGCGTCCTGTGTTTTTAAGGTGGTATCGACGTCTTCCGATACTGACGCGGTTCTGAGAAGATCAGGATAATTCACAAGATCCAACCCGGCTGCTTCGGCGCGAAGACGGGCATCTGTTGCCATAAGTTGAGCCTGACGTATTTTAAGCCGCTTCAGATCAGATTGAGCGTTTGTGTCTTTCAGCCGGACGAGCGGTTGGTTGCGTTCGACGATCTGGCCTTCCTTCACCAGTATTTCGTCAATGATGCCGCCTTCCAGGTGTTGGATAATCTTGTTCTGGCTTGTCGCAACAAAGACACCAGAGGCGACAACTGCGCCATCAATTGGGGCGGTCGCAGCCCAACCTCCAAAACCGAATACGCCAATTATTAAAATCGTGTAGCCGGTGAGCAAAGGCTTTCGTCCACTGCGGGGCACATCGGCGTACCAATCGCGTTGTTCGGCGGTTAGGTCACGTGCGGCTGAGGTCAGGGATTTGTGGGCCATTTTTTTCTCGTTTCTCGATCAGGCTGCATCGGTAATGGATTTTCGGGGGCGGCCCGTCATCATTGGTAAAACTTCGTCGCGGGGTCCGAATTTTTGCACGCGACCTTCATGCAGCAGCATGATCTTATCGACATTCTTCAAAAGCGCCGGTCGCTGCGTGACCGCGATCACGGTGATGCCCTTCTGCTTGGCGCGTTGAAGGGCAGCGCCGAGGGCTTGCTCGCCTGCGGTATCCAGGTTCGAGTTTGGTTCGTCTAATACAACCAAGCGGGGTTCGCCGAAAAATGCGCGCGCCAAGCCCAGACGTTGTCGCTGTCCACCTGAAAGTGGTGTGCCGTCAATACTGATTTGTGTCTCATAACCTTGCGGAAGCTGAGAGACCATCTCGTGCACGCCTGCCAGCTCCGCGGCATCAAAGATGGTCTCATCGGGCACATCTTCACGCAGGCGCGCTATGTTGGATTTGATTGAGCCTGGAAAGAGCTGCACGTCCTGCGGCAGATATCCAACCGTTTCACCGAACTGACGCGGATCCCAATTGCGGATGTCCATCAGGTCGAGGCGTACGGAGCCCGACGTCGGTGTAATTGAACCGACAAGCATGCGGGCCAGCGTTGATTTGCCTGTACCCGACGGGCCGATGATGGCCATCGATTCACCCGGTTCGAGACTGAAGTCGATACCGTTCAGGATCACGCGCTTTGTCGGAGGCGGCACATAGAGAACGCGTTCAACTTTCAACCGGCCTTGTGGACGCGGTAATGTCAGGCGTTCAACGTTCAAAGGAGAATTGCCGAGCAGGGCTTTGATGCGGGCGAACCCACCGCGGGCTTGTACGTAGCCGCGCCAGCCTTCGATCAAGCCTTCGACGGGTGCGAGTGCGCGGCTGCCGACGATCGAAGCGGCAATCATCATGCCGCCCGTGAGTTCTCCCTGGACCGCGAGATAGGCGCCCCACCCGAGCATGCTGACCTGGGTGGAAAGGCGCAAGAATTTAGAAAGTCCGGTCAGTTGCACATTGCGATCCTGAGCGATGACCTGTGCTTTCAAGGACTCGGCAGTTTCCCGGCCCCAATGCATGACGCCCTCCTGGATCATGCCCATCGCATTGACGATTTGCGCATTGCGGGCCATCGCCTCGGCCTGGGAGCCGGCGCGCATGGCAAAGGCGTTGGCGCGAGAGAAAGGAACAGCCGTGATCTTTTGGTTGACGATGGCGATCGTTATCAAGATCAGGGCAGCCACGGTGAGAATGATGCCAAGGTGCGGATGAATGAGATAGACCGCAAGAAAGTACACTGGTGCCACGGGTGCGTCGTACATCGCGAGAATAACGGGGCCGGTGAAAAAACTGCGCACTTGCTGCAAGTCCTGCAGCACATGAAAATCACGTGTTGAACCGGCCTGGGCTGATTTGGCGGCTGCACTCAAAACGGGACCGCCGAGTGTCGTTTCCAAGCGGACTGCGACGCGCATCAACAGATAGCGCCGGATAACATCAAGCATAGCAAAAATTGCGAGCGCTCCGACAACGACAACCGTCAACATGATGAGGGTGTCAATACTGCTGCTTGTGAGAACCCGGTCGGATACCTGGAACAGGTAAATCGGTATCGCCAGGATCAAAAGGTTGAGGACGAGGGAGAATATGCCGACAGAGATTAGGCTTCCGCGACAGCCGGCAAGGCCGTTGGCGAGCACCATGCGAAAATCGTCGTCGCGTGGCTTCTGGATGCGCAACGGTGTGCCATCTAACCCGCCTTCAGGTGGCGTGTGCTTTTTCGGAGACGATTTCTGTGGTGTCTCAGCTCCTGGTTTTTCGACAGCGGACTTCTGGGCATCGATAGACTTCGCCGTCGTATCTGCAGTCTCCATTTTTGCCGACGGCATTATGTTTGCATTCTGTTCCGCTGTTTTTGTTTGCGCCTTGGCCTGCTGCGGTGCGGATGCTTGCCGTGGCTGACGCTCTGGTTTTCCGGGAGAGCGATCAGGTGGGATGCCGTCGGCAGCAGCCGCACTCAAAGAGGCTGCCAATGGTGGCTGCCGTGTTGGATGCGAGTCAGCAGCAACATCGCCCAAAGATTTTTTCGACGTCGCAAATGAGGTTGCGCCAGGCTGCTTCGCCTCGTATGGATTCGATGCGTCGTGTCGCCGTTGCCGACGCTTGTGGCGGTTTTGTTGTTGATTCAGGCGTTGCCGCTTACTTTGCGCGGCCCCCCGTTTTTTCCGTTTACTCACGCTACTAACTCCACTCCACGTTTACAACGACTGACTGCGCCACGCTTATAAATTGGTCTTTGTTGCGTGCTGTCTAAGCCAATACGCCTCCCATGACATCGCTGTCTGATGTGTTGGTTTCGGCCGGAGAATACGTATTGCTGTTCTGGTCGTTTTCGGCATCGTCCTGGCCGCTCAGTGCCGCGATTGTCGCGACGACATCCGGGTCGAGGTCGGACGATCCTTCGTCCTGCTCTTCTCCGTCTTCAATGATGTTGGCTTGCACGAGCAGCGTGTCTTCGTAAGCCTCGCCGCCGAGGAACTGATAATCGGACTGGCTGTCCAAATCGACGATTATGGCTGCGTTCTGGGCCGTGTTGCCGCCGGCTTCGGCGGTTTGTGAAACAGGCTGGCCGGTGTCATCCAGCGCGGCAATTGTCTGCTCTGATTGGTCAGCGTCCGTGATGACGTTTGTCTGCAGAATGACGTTGTAATTGTAATAGTCGCCTGTCACGTACAGGACTTCGAAGACGTCGTCGCCGTCACCGGGCAGGCCGACGGCCAGTGCGTAATCGAATTCGTCAGTTTGAGCGCCAATGGTATCGGCGAGAAATTGTGCGTCGTCCGACACGTCCTTGAATGTCGCGCCACCGATGTTGTAGATCGTGGCGTCGTTAGCAAGGAGGTTGCCATCAGAATCGACCGACTGAAGTGCGCTGCCGCCTTCCGCGTATTGCTTGATGAGATCGTCGTCGAGAATGATGTTGGTCTGGATGATGGCATTGAATTTGTAGTAGTCGCCAGCGATTATGATTAAATCATATCCGCTGCCCAGTTCCAGAAGTTGCGTAATGTTGAGTTGCCCGTCTTCACCGAGTTCGGCGGTATACTGGCCGTGGGTCGCGTCCGTACTGTTGGCGTCGTCATCGAACAGCACGTTTTTCTGGATGACGGTCGAGACATCGTAGAAGTTGCCCACCACATATGTGATTTCCCAGTTGGTCGCGCCAGGAACGCCGCGGGTCGCATCGCCAAAGAGCTGGCCCGGGTCGTTGACGATGGTCGCTTCGTTGGAGAGTTTATTGTCTTTGGCTGCAATCTGCGCGACGAGTGCGGCACCAGAAACATCAATGTCGTCGATGTCGTGTAGAACGTTGATCTGGACGATGGCGTTTGTCTCGTGATAGTCGCCGAGAATGATGCGTGATGACAGCGCCTCTTCATAATCGAAAATGGTTGCTGCATTGACCGAAGCATTGTCGCCGAGTTTGGCGATCTGGTTGGTCCCGCCGGCAGTGATCTCATTTAGAACCTCGGCAACGTCCGTCGGTTCTGCGTCTCCATCGTTGTCAGGCGATGTCTGTACCCGTTCAATTGCAGCATTGATGTCCGCCAGTTGCTCAGCAATTGTTTGCTCTGGCCCAGCGATTTTTTCGACATTGACGAATTGCCCGCTGCCGTCGACGTTGATGAGGGGTGCCTGATCTCCGGCATTGTCCAGGTTGGTAAAGTATTCGTCGTCTGGTGACGTCACCGTGCGGTTAATATTGCCCGGATGTGTAAGGGCGTCGCGCACGGCCTGTGGAATGAAGTCTTCCGCAGTGGCGATCAGGACGGAAAGTGTTTCAAGTGTATGTGGATCAAGAACCGTTTCAGCTTGTTCGATCACATCGCGGTTGCCGAACACGATATCCAGGTCAAACATCGTATTGAGTTGTTGAACAAGGATATCCAGATACTGGCTGGCTCCGATTTCATACCTAGCGGTGACCGTCAATCCAGCGTCGAGAGGAATGGTGCTCTGAGACGTGATGACAGTCGAGGAGGAAAGCGGACCGAGGCTTGATGATGCGCCAAAAAGGTTGATCGTGGCAGGATCTATGTTGATCACAGTACGAAATCCGGCCATGCTGGCAGCGCTGATATGAGTGGTGGGTGTCGTTAGGTGTTGATCGGCGGACGGCCCATTCGACGGCGCAGGCATGGAGCGCCCGACTGATGACCATTCAACTTCAAACTCACTGAGGGGTGCGATGAATTCGGGCTGATAGTCCTCTGTTGTGTAAGTTGGCGCGCCCTCGTAGCGGATGGGGGCTAGGTTCAGCAGATCCTGAAGATGCAGGTAGCCGGCGAAGTGCCATAGAGATTCTGTCGCGAGCTGTGCCATATCTCAGATTTCCTGACGAGTGGCTAAGCTGGCGAAATGATCTCCGCCAGCTTGACCGGGCCAAAGCCCAAAATATGGGCCCGGTCCCGGCTTCGTCGTCCAGATGGTGATTGAGTCGAAATAAGCTCCTCATCCATCCAGATTACACCGCGCAAGGTGCGCGATGTTTCACAGGCGCTTACCCAAGATCATCGATCTCGGATGCGTTGCCGCCAACGATCGTCGCATTGACGTTGTTGACCTGAACGTTGGCACCAACAACAACGTTCGCGGTGAAGGCTGTTGCCGTTGCGAGAGCATCACCAGTTGCCGCCGTCGAACCGGCAATCGTGCCGTCGCCGCCGTTGCCGTATGCACCCTGGTCTGCATTGACATAGCCAATACCGTTGCCGGACGTGCCATCTCCACCGTGGGCTGAGACCTCCTGGAACGGTCCATCAAGGAACGAACCGTTATAGGTCGCGGTTGTGCCATGCACGTAATCATTGTCGACCAGATCGTTGGTCTGATCGAATGAGAACTGCATGTCATTGCCGCCACCGTTGAACGATCCGCCAATGGCAGTCACGTCAAGATCGAAGTCGTCCATGTGCAGCGTGCCGTATTCCGACACGTTGATCAGCTCCGAGCTATCGAGGTCGTTGACGTCGTTGTCGAGATCGGAGGTGACCCACGAGTCTTTGATGGCGATGCCATCGCCACCGCCGTCACCGTCGTGGCCGTTGCCGCCATCGTCGGATCCGCCTTTGTAGTAACCACCTCCGGCCGGTGGGACACCGTCACCACCATCGACCAAGTCGCCACCTGTGACATTCATTGTCGCGAAGTTGGCTTGCTGGTTGCCACCAGCGAGAACACTGGCAGTGAAGGCTTCAGCTGTTGCAATGCCGTCCGCACTGGCAGACGAGTCGCCGCTGATCGTACCGTCGCCCTCGTTGTCGCTGCCAAGACCCCAGCCTTCGGCCTTATAGATGCCGTCGCCGCTAGAGGCTGTTCCGCCTTTGGCGGTGACATCCTGGAAAGCACCGTCACCACTATCGATTGAAGTATCGACGTAGTTGTCGTCGATGCTCGACTTGTTGATGGCTATTGCGCCGGCAGCAGCAGCTGCAATACCGTAGCCATCGCCACCTTCTCCGCCTTTACCACCTTCGCCACCGTGGGCCTTGTAGTAGGAGTGACCTTTTCCACCCTCACCACCTTCTCCGCCATCACCGCCTTTGCTTATTTGTAGGGCACCGGCTTTGGCCTTGGCATCGGCATCTGCGTCGTTATTGATGTGAACCGACGTGTCGATGTGCTCCGGCGCGTTGCTATTGTACGTCGCCGTCGTGTCATAGACGGTATCAGAGTCATCCAGATTGTTGGATTGATTGGAGCTGTACTGGCTATCGTTGCCGGCTCCATTGAACGCGTCGCCGATGGCAAGCTGATCCGATGTGAAATCGTCCATTGAGACATAGCCATAGTCGTCAATGTCAATCAGCTCCTGGTTGTCGATGTCGTTGATATCGTTGTCTTGGTAATCATTGACATCCGAGCCTTGAATGATGTTGTCGGAATTGACCGTGACATTCACATCCCAATTTTCCTTTGAGATGTTGAAGTCTTTGTCAACATCAATGTCGATATCGACGTCTTTCTTCTTGATATCGATGTCTACGGTCTCGGTCGTCGTTGACTTATCTATATCAACGTCAACCTTCTTGATTGTGACGTCTGCCTTTCCTTCGGCCCACACATCGATGTTGGTGTTGGTCGTGTCGTAGCTGACGCTTTTATCGATATCAACGTCAAGTCTCGCGTCGAGACTGGCGTCAAGGTCGTAATCGTAACTCTTGTCGACATCTACATCGACATCGACTTTTTTAGTTTTGACTTGCTTTGAATCAGACATAACTCACTCCTTACCCAGACAACGCGGTTGCTGAGTTTCTCTAGAAAATGAGTATCGCTGAGGGGAATAGGCAAAGCCCATCATCTACGTCGGCAGTCGCCTTCGCCTTAGCAATACGGATTCGAATGTTTGAAGTTATGAGAACGACTTACAGGACCATCCCGCGTATATGCCAGGACGGTCGGTGTAGGTCCGCTCCTATGTCGCGGTAAAATTCATTCTGGTCGTGACACCTCCCTGAAATAACTTTAAAAATCACGATGCCGTCGCGGTTGTGTTCCGCATTTCTTGATGTCGACCAAGCGGTCGCGGCATCAGAACCAAACTCCACATGACGTTGCCGGAAAGTGGCATCTTTTTAAAAATTGAAGTCACGCACGAGTTATTTTCTTGGTCGTAAAAACTTGGTGTCAGGTCATCGCGGTCAGTCCTTGTCGCTCCAGCCCTTTTATCATTCTAAGGGTGCCGTGCCTGCAAACAGGATGACATCCTCTTCGTGATATGCGAACGGCCGGTTATCGTTTGTCAATGACAGCATGGCATTCGTTCGTGTGTGTCGGTCGACATCTCGCGACTTTATGTTTGATGTCGTACTTGTGATTGGGTGCAATTCTTTT
Organism: Hyphomicrobiaceae bacterium; assembly: GCA_021775715.1. Lineage (GTDB taxonomy): Bacteria > Pseudomonadota > Alphaproteobacteria > Rhizobiales > Hyphomicrobiaceae > JAJFHI01. The sequence continues at coordinate 18,458 of JAJFHI010000159.1, forward strand.
TGTCTCAATTCTCTAGCAGGTGATTTTTGGAGCGCCAACCAATAGTAGGAATGGCGTCACCACATGTCGTCCTGAACGTATCAAACTGTCGTTGATCTTCACTTGCATCCATTCGAATTTAAAAAAGCATTCCTAACTTTGTATTTCTTTTGATGTCCGTAGGTCATTAGGACCGCAATCAACATCACACACTAACTCCTCATAAGATATTATCGATGGTCGAGCGAAATTCTGGACCATGGCCAAAATTTTTTCAGACCAAAGTCCGTATTCAACTTGGTTAAGACAGCGGATAGTGGCGCGAAAAATGACAGCAAACTTCTTCAATGAGTCTTCGATAATTGTCCGCGCTAGAGAAATTGAAGTGTTGAGAACAATGGCGTTGCTCTGCCGCCGTCTGTTTCGATCGACCGTACGCAATCGATACGCCGAGTTATGACGGCGTCCCGGCCTAACAGGATATGTCGATTTGAAAACCGCTCGTACAAGGAGGCTCTACGGCCCTGATGCCCAAGGCTTGGGCTGCTCAGCTTTTTGCATAAATGATCGAATTCAAGGTTTTCAGGCGCATTACTGACTACTGGCTTTGTATGCCAATCAAGATGTTCGATCGAGGATACGGTTTGGTGCGTGGTAACAGACCTTGTTGTCATTTCATAAGGTGGTTGGTCAGTCGTCGGAGCCGCCATCACGATCTACGTGGTCATTCGTTTTATTCAATATGGAAATCCGGTGGGTTCTGTCGTGCAGCACGAGTCCAAACAGACAAAGTGGAATCCGCTCGTTTCTGAAGTGATGCGAGTTGCGGTCGTGGATGACCACCCTTTGATGCGGGCAGGTATCATCGGCACGCTTGCCTCCGACAAAATGATTGACGTAATCGGCGAAGGTGAGACAGCTGAAGAGGCGATACTGATTGCGGGCGATGTGCATCCAGATATCATGTTGGTCGACATCAATGAGCCTGGACACGCATTGGCTGCGGTGCGGGAGATCAGAACGCGGTGGAAAAAAGTAAAGTGCGTGATGTTGACGGTTTCAGGCAATGACCGGGAAGTGGACGAAGCACTTGAACTTGGGGTGGATGGCTACATACTAAAGGGTGTTTGTGGAGAGGAATTGAAGCGTGCACTTAGGAGAGTTTTTTCCGGCCAGCACTACGTGTCGCCTGAGTTGGTTGCCGATCTCGTAAACCGCCGTGACCATAGAAAATTTTCAGATCTGACTGCGAGAGAATTCGAAATTGTTGAGTTGTTACCAGATGGACTGAGCAATAAAGAGATAGGCAAGAAATTGGATCTCACCGAGAAGTCGGTGAAGTACTACGTTACGGGAATCTTCCGAAAGCTGGGCGTTAAAAATCGCGTGGAGGCAGCTGTTTTGATCAAGAATATAATTGATGCCAAGTAGCGTTCTCTGAGGTCGGTGAGGGCAATTAAGGCCCGGTCACGAAATGCTTGCCGTCAATATTGATGACATAGCCCGTCATATATTGAGACGCATCTGATGCGGGTCGCCCAAGGCCGCTGTCAGTATCCCGTCATGCTTCCAATTGGACCACTCAATTGTAACAGTCGGGTTAGCGACGGCCCGGAATATAAGGGACTTCTTAACTATCAATGCGTTGAGGAAAATTTGGCTCCGCGGGTAGGATTCGAACCTACGACCGATCGATTAACAGTCGATTGCTCTACCACTGAGCTACCGCGGAATGCCCCTAGGATTTAGAGATCCTAGCATAGTCTCGAAAGGGCGCTGATCGGGTTCTGACCGGGCGGCACGCCATCCCTAAGGCGCGGGTGATACCAGGGGTTTGCCCCGGCGCCAAGGGGGGTCGGCGAAAAACCACACCGTTTTGGCTGAAATTGTTGAAATGGCCGCTCCCCGAGACGGGTGCCGGTTGGGCCATGATGGTTCTACTCTTCCCGGAAGGCCCGGGTGAGCTGATCGCTGATGGGTTTGAAAAAATATGACAAAGCCGTCCTGCCACCGGTCTGAATGTATGCCTCAACCGGCATGCCGGGGACTAGCGCTAGGCCATCGAGCTGGGTGAGGGCTTCGTCGTCAGCTTCGATGCGGACAGAATAAAAGATGTCGTTGCTACGGGGATCGGCGGTCAGGTCCGCACCGATACGGGTCACGCGACCGGCAAGCTCGGGCGTCGTGCGTTGATTGAAGGCCGAAAATTGCAGAATGGCGTCATGACCGATATGCAACTGGTCGATATCAGAAGGAGCAATCCGGGTGTCGATGGCGAGGCGGGCAGCAGTTGGAACGATCACCAGCAAAGCGTCCCCCGGCGCCACGACGCCACCTATCATGTGGACGGCGAGATTGTGGACGATACCAGCGCGCGGTGCGCGAATGACAACACGGCGAAGTTCATCCACAGCGGCGGTTTTTTGTTCGTTGAGCCGGGAAATCTGCGCTTCCGTATCACGAAGAAGGCCTTGCGCTTTCGACCGCGCATCTTGATCAATAGCCAGGATCTGGATCTTTATTTCGGTTCGCTGACCTTTGGCGCTGGCAACTGTTGAAAACAGACGCGCATGTTCACCGGCAATGCGCACTTCATCGCGCTCCATCGCCAGCACACGTGTCACAGGCGTCAACTTGCGCTCGTACATATAGCGCAGGCGCGCGAGCTCGCGTGCTACGAGGGCATGCTCGCGGGCCTTTGCTTCGCTTTGTTTAATGACGCCGGCAATTTCTTCGTCAAGTTGGCCGATGCGCTCGGCAAGCTGCGCTTTGCGGCTTTTTGTGATGCTCATATTTGCATTGAACAGGCGGCGTTCACCAGCGGCGATTTTAACTGCGTCAGGTGACGACGAAAGAAAGTCAACAGGAAACGTGATGTCTTTAGCTTGGTTGCGTTCGGCCGCATGACGGGCACGGCGTGCGATCAACTCAGTCAACTCGGCTGTTATTACACCAAGGGACGCGCGCGTTTGTGTGGCGTCTAGTTGAATGAGGACATCGCCCGCCGCAACAAGATCGCCATTCTTGACGGCGATCTTGGCAATGATGCCGCCCGAGGGGTGTTGCACTTTTTTGCTGCTGCCATCGACAACGATCTGACCTTGAGCGATCACGGCGCCGTTGATGTTAGCAGTTGCGCCCCAACCGCCAAGCCCGACAATGACAACGAAAGCTGTGACGGTTGCGATGATCAAACGGGTCGTAATGCCGCTATCGGCGGGCCGTGTGTCGCCGGCTTGGTTCGTCATGGTGATGTTGGGCTCTTCCATCATGATGCCTTGGCGGCGATTGGTTGTTGCAGAACTTTGCGCAACACCTCGTCCTTGCGGCCAAACTCCTTTAGCCTTCCGTCGGCGAGAACTGCCACCATGTCGACAGCACCAAGTCCACTTGGCCGGTGGGCGATTACGATTACGATGCCACCACGTTGGCGAATGCTTTGAATTGCGTCGTGGAGTGCGGCATCGCCGGCATGATCGAGATTGGCGTTGGGTTCATCGAGGACGACGAGAAAGGGTTCACCATAGAGCGCACGGGCGAGCGCGATGCGTTGGCGTTGACCGGCAGACAGAGACTGGCCATCAGGCCCCAGTGTGGTTTCATAACCATCGGGTAGGCGCAAGTTCATCTCATGCACACCTGCGGACTGGGCGGCGGCGATGATGTCATTTGCCTCGGCGTCCGGGTCGAAGCGCGCGATGTTGTCGGCAATGTTGCTGCCGAACAATTCGATGTCTTGCGGCAGGTAACCGACACTGGCGCCGAGTTTCTCGATTGACCATCGCTCACGGGCAGCGCCATCAAACCGGATCGCTCCGCGCGCCGCCGGCCATACACCGACGATTGCGCGAGCCAATGTTGATTTGCCGGCCGCGCTTGGGCCGATGATGCCAAGGCCCTGCCCGGCGGTTAGGGTGAAGCTGATGTTGTGCAGGATCAATTGTTGACTGGCTTTGTCGGTGGCTGGAGCCGCGACCAAAATGTCATCGACGTCCAATGTTTTCGTCGGAGGTGCGAGGTCAAGAGGTGCCGCGGTGTCTGGAAGTTTTGAGATGATTTTTTTGAGATGCTGGTAGCTTTGGCGGGCTGCAATAAAACTTTTCCAGTGTGATATTGCATTTTCAATTGGCGCAAACGCGCGGGTTGCGGCAACCGAGGCAGCGATGATGACGCCGGCTGTGATCTGGCCCTGCAATGTCAGGTATGCGCCAAGCCCCAGAATCGCCGACTGCAGCATCAGGCGAAAGACTTTGGTGACACCGGTAATTGTACCCGCGACGTCGCCCGCGTGTGTCTGGACGGCAAGGTGTTGCGCGTTTGCGTCGCGAAAGCGTTCGCTGGCGCGCGCCCCAAGTCCCATCGCGCGCAGGACCTCGGCATTGCGGGCATGCGCGCTGGCAATGTCGCGCTGTGCGCTGTCAGTGGTCCGGGCTTGCGCCTGCAGTCGGTGCGTCGTGCGTTCGGATAGTCCGGTCAGTGCAATCAGAACCAAGAGGCCTGTAGTTGCGAGAAATCCGAGCCACGGGTGCAGAAAGAAAACGAATGCAAGATAGAGTGGGATCCACGGCAGGTCGCAAAGGGCGACCGGTCCCTGGCGGTCGAAGAACGAGCGAATGGTTTCCACATCTCTGAGCGGCTGGGTGGCGTCTGTGGCCGACAGCCCGGCCAGCGGCAGGTGAAGGACGGCTGTGTGAGCCAGCGGACTGAGGCGGCGATTAATCCGCGCGCCAAGACGGATCAACACTTGTCCGCGCAACACATCAAGAATGCCTTGAATGAGATAAAGCCCAACGACAAGAACGGTCAGCGCCACCAGTGTTGGCACGGAGTGGCTGGTCAGGACGCGGTCGTAAACTTGCAGCATATAAAGCGCGCCGGTCAGCGCCAGGACGTTCACGATTGCCGAAATTGCGAGCACGCTGGCAAAGACCTGCCGCAGTCCTCCCAGAGCTTCACGAATGTCAATTGCGGTATTGGGAGATGTTTTGCCGGGTTTGGAGGCAGCAGTTGTGGAAGGCATATAGATTATCTGAACCGTTCGAGGGTACTATTGTTGCATTATCAACCTTAGGTAGAGTCGCCTAATGGTTACTGTTATGTCAATACACAAACATTCAGATTACTGCTCAAGTTGCGTGCCGAATTATGGGCAATTGGAACGGACGCCGGCACGTTGCACCTGAAAGTGCTTAATTGTGAAATTCAGCCGTAGGCGACCTATTTGGTCCGTATGCAGACGAAAAGGTCGCGAGTGCTAGGAACCACAAGCATTTTTGCATGATCGGCGCTGGCGCACATGGACGGTCGATGGCGCTGGGATAGAAGAAAATTCTATCGCCCAGAACGGACACGTCTTTGGCCAAATGAAGCAGGAATTTTCGGGATGTCCCGTCCTGAGACCCTTTCTTGGAGGCCACGCCCGGAATCGAACCGGGGTGGACGGATTTGCAATCCGCTGCGTAACCACTCCGCCACGTGGCCTCACTTAGAAAGGTCGTCAGTCTGAAAGCCGGCACCCGCCAGGCGCCGATTCAGGGTCTTCGTGTCGCCGATACACATTGTTCGCGATCGACGCCTGCGCTTTTGAAAAAAGCAGGTCTGGTGTCGACTTTAGGGGGCGTCCAAACTCGAACGACACTACCCGAAAGCCTCAACATCTGCACAACAGAACAACCAGCTAGCATTAATGCTTGAGCGACTGCCCGGACGCCGGTAACGAGGTGCAAATAATCTCGTCAGGTCCGATACAGCGTCCGGAACGAACTGGCAAGAGGTTGTACTATCAGGTCGTGTCTCAGTTTGAAATTCAACCCCATGTCATTGGGGGTAGAAGTATTTCCGCAGCATCTCTTCACACTCAGCAGTCACGGGATTTCCCACGTATCGCTCATTGTAACACTGCTTATATTTCCACTGATGACCACGGGTCATCCAATCTTTTAGGACTCCGCCAATAAATGCAGTCAGCACGAATACAAGAAAGAATTTGAGAAATTGTTCCACACCGCATTCCTTTACGCTCCGGTAGCGTACCCTATCGCATTGCCGATCAAACCACTATATGCTTAGCGGTAAGCAAGGAAGGATGCGTCGATGCGAACCGTGTTAGCGGTAGGTGTCTGGCTGTGCATGATTACGACAACTTACAGCTCGGAGCCGACCGGGGCGACATGGCAAGCCATGTCAGATTCAAAGAGATCAAGCACGGCTGCCAATATCGGTCGCGCGCTTGCGCGTGAATATCCCGATATTGATCCTATGCTAACAGCCATCAAGATCAAAGAATGTCTAACCAAGGCAACGACGGGCGGCGGGTATGATCGGGCAGAACTTTCGACGCTCGCATCGATCTGCCACAACATCGGAGAAGTTCGATAAGCCATGGCCAAAGGCACTAAGAAACCAAAACGCCCCACCGACGCAATCGGTAATGCCGTCCATGTCATGAAGATTGCAACAGGTGAGATTGAAGAAACCGAAGTTGATGACGGTAAGAACAAGGCTGCGCAAGAGCTAGGGCGATTGGGCGGAAAGGCGCGCGCTACAGCTATGCCGCCCAAGCGCAGAACAGAAATTGCAAAGAAGGCAGCCAGGGCTAGGTGGAAAAAAGATCGTCCTGTCTCTTCGGACGAAACTTCTTGACCAATGACTCGGATATGATGCCTTTTTCGATACCGGCTATCCGCGGCATTAGCCTTTCGCTAGTCTTAGCCCCAGACGGTGTCCGAGTTGGGTGGACTTTGTTCCATCGTGACATTTACGTGGGCGGGCGATACCGCAAGACGTGAAGTAGATCAGAATAAGATCAGGTAACAGAGGCAAAATATGGTGGATCCGGCTCTTCAGCGGCTGAATATGGTGGAATCCCAGGTGCGGCCAAGCGACGTGACGGATCGTCGGATATTGACGGCAATGGGCAATATTCCGCGAGAGGCATTCGTGCCGGCAGCGATGAAACCACTTGCCTATATGGACGAGGCGATCCTGTTGACGCCGCCGAAGGGCAGCCAGAAACATGGCCGCTCGTTGATGGCGCCACGGGCTTTCGCAAAGTTATTGCAGGCCCTTGATCTCGGAGAAACCGACGTCGTGCTCGATATCGGATGCGCGACAGGATACTCGACGGCCATTCTTGCCGGTATTGCCGAAACTGTGGTGGCACTTGAATCCGACACCGAACTGGCCGAGCAGGCCACAGAGATTCTAAGTAGCCTATCGATTGATAACGCAGTTGTCGTAACAGGACCGTTGAAAGACGGCTATGCCGGTGAATGCCCTTATGATGCGATCTTTGTCGGTGGTGAGGTGGCTGCAATTCCTGAAGAATTGCTTGACCAACTCAAAGATGGTGGTCGCCTAGTCACCGTCGTATCGGAGACCGGCTTGCCGCGGGCCGTTATCTGGCGCCGGCTGGGTGAGAACTTCGATCGTGAGGTTGCCTTTGAGGCCGCCGCACCGCAACTACCCGGGTTTGAGCGTAAGGCGACGTTCGCTCTTTAAAACCCAGGTGCTGGCCTACCTCCGAACTGTTTACCTTTGATTTATCGAATCAGGTGCCAATCGACCATTGGGGAGCTTTCGCTTTCCAACGTTCGAGGAGCAGTTGATGGTATCCGTAATAGTTCGTACGGAGCGACAATGGAGCTTGGCGCCGGGCTGGTCAGCAGCCAGGCGGCGTGGGCCTGTTTTTGCGCGTTCGTTATGGATGACAAGCGTCTTTATGACAGCAGTTCTGGCGGCCTTTGTGCCGGCTACGACGAAAGCTGAGACGCTACGCGATGCGATCACCGCCGCTTACTTCAGCAATCCGCAACTCGACGCGGAACGTGCACGACTGCGTGCCACGGACGAGGGAGTGTCGCAGGCGAAGTCGGGCTATCGGCCGACCGTGACGGGCACGGCCAGCCTCGGACACCAAAGCCTCGAACAGTCGGGAACTTTCGATACCAAGGGCGATACCAAACCGGCCGAGTACGAACTCCGCATTGAGCAGTCGGTTTTTAATGGCTGGCAAACAACGAATGCAGTCAATGAGGCCGAAGCAAATGTGCGTGCCGGGCGCGAGAACTTGCGGTTCACTGAAAGCCAGACGCTGCTTGATGCAGCCACCGCTTATATGGATGTTGTGCGCGACCAGGCACTGGTGTCGCTACGCATGCAAAACGTTAATGTGCTGACACGGGAATTGCGCGCGGCCGAAGAACGCCGTGCCGTCAAAGATGTAACTTTGACCGATGTTGCACAGGCCCGGGCACGCCGGGCACGGGCTGTCTCAGCGGCCGATCTCGCAAAAGCCAACCTGCGCGTCTCGCGTGCCAACTACGAGCGTGTGATTGGCCACCCGCCTGCCAGTGTGTATGAACCGCCACTGCATATGAAATTTCTGCCGCGCTCGCTTGATGAAGCGCTGATTGCTGCTGAACGAGAAAGCCCGAATGTTATCTCGTCTCTTTACCGTGAGCAGGCGGCGCGCTACGCGGTTGGCCGCGCGTGGGGCGGGCTGCTGCCGGAGGTCAACCTCGAGGCCAGCTATCGCAACCGTAC
>JAJFHI010000160.1 GCA_021775715.1 Hyphomicrobiaceae bacterium
CATTCGCCAAAAGCTGCTGGGTCCAAAGCATCCGAGCCTCGCTATCACGATGAACAACATCGCCCTGCTTTACGCCCGCCAGCGCAAATATGAAAAAGCGATGCCATTGCAGATCGAAGTCTTGGAGATCTTCGAAGCATCTCTGGGTCCAAAACACAAGAACGTTGCGACGGCCCTGGAAAACCTCGCCGCCACGTATCGTGCAACGGGCAAAAAGAAATTGGCACAAGAGCTATTAATTCGCGCTGAGCGGATAACCAAGGCGAACCCGGAATAGGTGGTTTGAACGCTCTCCGGCGCTCCGATCGATAGAGCGTAGCGAGATCGTGAACCGGTAGTGTCACTCAGACCTTCGCTCACATGATCGCAAAGGGTTATTTGTGCTCACGCTATTCTGCCCTGCGGGCAGGCTCCGAATGGACCGGGAATGATTCAGATAATCGCTAGTCGCTCGCATCATCGCACCCGGGTGCCACGCGGTGAGATTGAGCAAGGGGAAACAGCCGTCGTGCCATACGGCAACATCTCGCCGTATTAACTCGCAGGTCGCAGGCGTCCGTGCCTGTGCGTTCCGGACAAACGGAGCAAGGAAAACGTTAATGCCAGAGGCCGAGGCCACAACCGTGGCCCGGCGCGAGCGCCGCCCCGCCGGAGGCCCGAGCGACCGCGAGGAATAGCCTCGAGGCAAAACAAACTCCGCCAACCGCACCCGGCGAATTCTCAAGGAATCGCCACCCTCCAATTCGCAGAACCTCACTTGGATTCCCGGTCAAGCCGGGAATGACGTCTGTCGGTGGATAGCTCCAGTGCCGACCTAGCCTTCGTCGCTTGGTGTCTCATCTGACGAAGACCCATCATCCGGTGCCTCGACACCAGCAACATCTCCAACCGGCCCATCGCCGCCTCCGGCTGATGACGTGACAGCATCCGTCGTGTCGTCCTCGCCCTCATCAGCGTCACTGCCGTCATCCGGAATACGTTCAACCGACACAACAAGCTCGTCCACACCGGTCTTGAAGATGCGCACGCCTTGCGTGTTACGTCCGGCAATACGAACATCGTGGACCGGACAGCGGATCAACTGACCACCGTCCGTTACCAACATGATCTGGTCGCTGTTATCGATTGGGAACGACGCGCCAAGACGTCCATTACGATCGTTGACAACCATCGCAACGAGGCCTTTACCGCCGCGGCCCGTGACGCGATATTCATATGATGATGAGCGTTTGCCGTAGCCCTTGTCGGAAACAGTCAAAACGAACTGCTCGCGTTCGGCAAGCTCGGCGATGCGTTCAGGCATCAGTTGAGCGTCGCCGCCCTCACCCGCTTCATCAACCTCAACCTCAACGTCAATCGCCGCTACGTCTTCTTCGCCCTCGGAGACAGCTCCCTGTGCACGGCGTTGCGCTGTTGCGTATTTGAGATAGGCCACGCGTTCTGCTGGCGTTGCTTCGACACCATTGAGGATGGCCATCGAGATCACCTTGTCGTCGCCATCAAGACGAATACCGCGCACACCAGTTGAATCGCGCCCCTTAAAGACGCGCACGTCTGTTGCCTGGAAGCGGATGCACTGTCCTCGTGCTGTCGTCAGCAACACGTTGTCTTCTGGCGTCGACACCGCAACACCGACGATACGGTCACCCTCGTCGAGCTTCATCGCGATCTTGCCGTTGCGGTTGATGCTCTCAAAGTCTTCCAAGGAGTTGCGGCGCACGTTGCCCGACTGGGTCGCGAACATCAGTTCCAGGTCGCTCCACGTCTCGCTATCTTCAGGCAATGGCAGGATCGACGTAATCCATTCATCCTGCGCCAAAGGCAGCAGGTTAATAAGTGCCTTGCCTATCGACTGCGGTGTACCTACCGGCAGACGCCAGACCTTCATACGGTAGACCATACCGCGCGAGGAGAAGAACAGCACTGGCGCGTGTGTCGAAGTGACAAAGATCTGCGTTACAAAATCTTCTTCTTTGGTCGAGACACCGGAACGGCCTTTGCCACCGCGGCGCTGCGCCCGATACGTCACGAGCGGTACGCGCTTGATATAACCCTTGTGCGAAACCGTCACGACGACGTCTTCGCGTTGAATCAGGTCTTCATCGTCGACGTCGCCATCCATCTCGATGATTTCGGTGCGACGTGGCACGGCAAAGCCATCGCGAATTTCCGCCAACTCAACTTTGATGATGTCAACGATGCGCTGGCGCGAGGAAAGAATGGCCAGAAACTTTTTGATCTCTTCGCCAAGCTTGCGCAGCTCGTCACCAATTTCATCACGTCCCAGCGCCGTCAGGCGTTGAAGCCTGAGATCGAGGATCGCACGGGCCTGTTCTTCAGACAGCTTATATGTGCCATCGGCCTGCACGGTGTGGCGCGGGTCAGCAATCAACTCGACCAGAGGTGCAATATCCTTCGCCGGCCAATCGCGCTCCATCAACCCTTCGCGGGCAATCTGCGGTGATGCGGCAGAGCGGATGAGTTTGATGACTTCGTCGATGTTGGCGACAGCAATTGCAAGACCAACCAACACATGCGCACGGTCACGCGCTTTGGCGAGCAAATGCTTTGTCCGTCGCGTCACGACTTCCTGGCGGAACGCCGTGAAAGCAGTAATCATGTCGCGCAGGTTAAGCTGCTCGGGCCGCCCGCCATTGATCGCCAGCATGTTGGCGCCAAACGACGTTTGCAGGTCCGAAAAACGCCAGAGCTGGTTCAGCACGACATCGGCGACGGCATCCCGTTTCAACATTATGACAACACGCATGCCATCGCGGTTGCTCTCATCCCAGATATCAGCAATGCCATCGATGCGCTTGTCGCGCACGAGGTCAGCGATCTTTATGATCAGGTTCTTCTTGTTCACTTGGTAAGGAATGGCCGTAACAACCAACGCCTGGCGGTCTTTGCGGACTTCCTGAACGTCGACTCGCGAGCGCATAATGATCGAACCGCGGCCCTCGAAGTAGGCTTTGCGGATGCCGCCGCGACCGAGGATATACGCGCCCGTCGGAAAGTCAGGCCCCGTTACGATCTCGCACAACTCTTCGATGGTAATTTCGGGGTTGTCTAGATGTGCCAGGCAAGCGTTGATGACTTCGCCAAGGTTGTGCGGCGGGATGTTCGTCGCCATCCCGACAGCAATACCACCAGCACCGTTGACCAGCAGGTTTGGATACTTGGCCGGCAGCACGACCGGTTCGGTCTCTTTGTCGTCGTAGTTTGGTTGATAGTCGACGGTCGACCTGTCGAGATCGTCGAGCAGGTATTGCGACACCTTCTCCAAACGGCACTCGGTATAGCGCATCGCGGCCGGTGGATCGCCGTCAACTGAGCCGAAGTTGCCCTGCCCCTCGATCAGCGGCAGGCTCATTGAGAAATCCTGCGCCAGACGCACCAACGCATCATAGATCGCACCGTCACCGTGCGGGTGATAGTTACCCATCACTTCGCCAACGACTTTCGCGCACTTGCGGTAGCTTTTGTTGTGCTCGAGGCCCATGCGATGCATGCCGTAAAGAATGCGGCGGTGCACAGGCTTCAAACCATCGCGGATATCTGGAAGCGCGCGCGAGACGATCACGCTCATCGCGTACTCAAGGTACGAACGCTTCATTTCATCAGTGATGGAAACCGGACGCACCTCACCCGATCCCTTGCCGCCTGGCGGCGTACCGGCACTATTATCTGCCACGCGATTTCGTCCGATCTTTTGCGCTCAATCCCGGCCGGTCCCGGATAGGGACGAACGGTTGGGGAGGGGCGATTCTTTGTCTAATTGGCCGGAAGTTAGCGAGGCTGAGCCTGAACTGCAATGGACGGCGTTCGCCCGCACCCTTCAATCTGCCATTGTCCCCATGTTTATTGGGTTTTTGTGGCATCAAAACGTGTCGCTTTGCCCCACGGACAAGCCTCCAGTGGACTTGCTCCTGTCACAGAGTCTCGCTACATCGCGGTTAAGTCGGCCAGCGGTGTGCTGGCTGCAGTTTGTCTGGCACTCGAAATTGTGCCGTCTGTGAAGGAAAAATCTTATGAAGAATCTCGCTTATAGTTTTGCGACCGCTGTCGCACTGGCTGTCGCCACACCGGCCATCGCCCAAGACACCTTCATCGCCGCACAAGGCGCCAACCAATACCTCGCGAAAGACGAATTAATCGGCGCGAAAATTTACGATGACGCTGGAAAAATCATTGGCGACATCGAGGACGTCATCCTGAGCGATTACAACGTCGTTCAAGGTGTTATCATCGGCACAGGCGGTTTTCTTGGCATTGCTGAAAAGAAAATCGGCGTACAGCTGTCAGCGCTTAAAGACAAACAAGTCGATGGCAAAACAGTTGTCTCGCTGCCAGGTGTGACGAACGAAGTGCTGGAGGCAACGCCCGCTTTCAAACGCGGCAAGCCAAAAAAATCGCTCCTCGAACGGGCGGCTGAAAAGGCGAAAGAGCTGACCGACAAAACTACGGAAACCAGCAAAGACGCCTACGAGAAGGCGCAGCCGTCGATCGATAAGGCCAAGGAAGCGACTGCGAAAGCCTACGAGAAGGCCAAAGAAGCCGCTGGCTCTGCTTATGAAAAAGCCAAAGAAGCGGCCTCTCCTGAGACAACGCCAGCTGAAGAGCCAGCACCTGCTCAATAAGGCGAACCCGCCAAACTTTTTCAGAACACACAAAAAGCCCTGCAGGCAATTGCCTGCAGGGCTTTTTACTTTTGCAGCAGCCGGGTTATCTTGTATGCAACAGATTCTTTGAGCCCCCCACGCCGCGACCAAACGCGTATCGGTGGCACATCACATATAAGGAGCCGGACCGTTGGCAGCAGGTGGATCGAAAACAATTGTTTTGTTTGCCCTGGGTGCAAACTTCGGCATCGCTGTTGCCAAGTTTGCAGCAGCAGCCGTGACCGGCTCGTCGGCGATGTTATCGGAGGGTGTTCACTCGCTCGTCGACACCGCCAACCAAGGGCTCATCCTTCTCGGGCTTAGCCGCGCCAACCGGCCGGCAGACGCCAAGCATCCGTTCGGCTACTCCAAAGAACTTTACTTCTGGTGCTTTGTCGTCGCCGTGGTTTTATTCGCACTTGGTGCCGGAGTGTCAATTTATGAGGGCATCAATAAGGTCCGGCACCCTCACGCCATGAGCGACGCCACAATCAACTACATTGTCCTGGGTGTCGCTTTTCTTCTTGAAGGCTTTTCGACATTCAAGGCCTTGCAGGAATTTAACCGCCGCTACCCGAACCTGCCACCGTTGCGTGCTATCAGACGATCAAAGGACCCCGCCCTCTTTGCTGTCGTGCTTGAAGACATCGCCGCCTGCACAGGTTTGATCATCGCCTTTATCGGCGTCTTCATCGCTGATCAATTTGGGATCTTGCAGGCCGACGGTGTCGCCTCGATCGCCATCGGTGTTATCCTCGCCAAGACAGCCATTCTGATGAGCATTGAAATCAAAGCCCTGATCATCGGGGAGGCAGCGACATTAGATGTGCAGTCCGGTCTAGCCGCCATCATCGCTGCAGAGACCGGCCCACAAGGCTCGGTCAAGGCAATCAACGAAATTCGCACCATGCACCTTGGCCCGGAAGATCTTCTGGTGGCGGCCAGTGTCGACTTCAAGGATGGCGAGACATCACAAGCTGTCGAAGCGGTGACAGCGCGTCTCGAACGCGAAATCAAGACGGCTTATCCAGAGGTCCGGCGCTTATTTTTGGAAGTCCAATCTGTTGAGGCGCATCGAGCGGCCATTGCCGCCGAAGTGGCAGAACACGGAAGTGCAGTTGCCACCAGTGTCTCGGTATCCGATAGCGCCGCCGGAGTTGCTGTCGATGCGTCTGCTGGCGTCAGCGTGTTTGAAAAAACTAAGTCCCCGGCCTCTTCAGCGACGGTGGCTCCCACGCACACGACATCGCCGAAACAGGCCGGGGCAGCAGGCACACAGCCTAGACCTAACATCCAGGCGCGGCCAATGAGCCGAAAGAACCGAAAACGTGCCCGTAAAGCGAAATCCAATCCACCGGCATGATGCCGGCCGTGTCGTACGGATGTTTCCCGCAATCACCAACCGACCAGAGTTAAAGGCCGTGTTGGCGATGTATCAGACGCCATATTCGATCATTCCTTCAGCTCGTCTCACGGGTGACGGCACAACTATTGCGCATGCGGCACATCAGAACGTGCTGCCTCATCACCCAATTTCTTGTTTGCCATATTGTTTGCCATATCTTTGACGACGTCAGACCGTTGCAAATGGCTGCTCTTACTTGGCCCCAACAGTCGATGGTCCATTGTGAGCAAATTGGCTGCGGCTCGAGCGACAAGCCAGTTGCCACGCCGGTTCCAATGCCAGTCGTAGTCATACTCAAATTTTTCGCCATAAGCTGCGAAGTCCTGAGCAAACACCTGATGCATGTCAACAAGCGGTACATCGAGTTTTGTCGTCACATCACGAGCAATATCGTTGAGTTTGGCAACCTCATACTCAGAGATATCACGGTCGGTATAGATCGCTTCGCGCACGCCATCCATAATGAAGGCCAGCTTGAAATTGTGTGCGGCGCCAAGCTTATTCAATTCGGCGAAGACATAGGCCGCAGCTTGTTTATTGCGCTTGTGATCTTTGATCTTGCGAATGTCGACCGCTGATTGGATGTGCTCAGGCGAATAGTCTTCATCACCACCCCAGAACAGACGGCTGACAAGCCCTTTTACTTTGAGGTAAAGGTTCGTTTCGTAATAGAGGTAGCGAAACGTCGCAGACTTGCGAAGCAAATCGGCAAGGCCCGGTTTGAAATCGGTCGCTGGAATTTCTTCAATCGAACCATCGTCGGCAATCTTCAGCTTCATAAAACTTGAGGCATAGCGCGTCTTGAGGAACCGATAAGTTTCGTCGAAGTCGTTGTGAACCAGCGGGATCAAAACGATGTCGGGTTTGTATTGCAGGACTTCGTTGCGCACTACGTTGAGATACTGACTGAGCGGTGCGCCATCCATACCAAAACGGTAGACTTCAACGCGATGACCGAGGCGCCGCAATTCTGATCTCAGGATCGCAGGAAAGCCATCGTGCACATCAACAAATGCACCATGCACATAACTATCACCAACCACGGCAATACGCAGGTGGTTTGGTTTTTTCTCTTTGCTGTAGACGGCTAACTCTGAATTCCAACCCTGCGCATTCACCGTCGTCAGAGTTTCACGCCCGTCGGGATGGCGGAAGAATGCGGTCGTATTCGGCTTGTACCGCACGACGTTGTTGATCGTGACATTGTTCAGGACATCGTCTGGCTTCAACACCATGCGGAAAACAACAAATTCCAACACGAGGAAACACACAGACATCGTCACGGCGAACAACGTCAGGTTGGCGAGAACCGTCTTTAGTTTGTCATACATATTCATCTGGCCCTGGGAGAGCGCGAGGCGACAGACACAAATGCTGCGCTCAGGAATGGTCCCATAGGGCAGCAATCAGCGTGCCAAGGTCCAACGATCGGGCCTAACGACAACGTGAGCCGCTCTCGAGATCAGTAAAAACAGGGTGAGACAGTTGAATTTACGCCGATCCGACGCCCAAATCTGGGAACCAGCGCGCCATGCCACGATCGCGGTAGGCAACCAAATTGGCATGCTGTGCCGCGACTGCGCCAAGCGGTGTTCCAAAATGGGGGCACAGGACACTAGCTACTGAAGACCAAAGACTTGCATCAGCACCACAAGGCTCGGGGCCCATCAGGTAGTCTTTGTCGCCAAGCGCATTCGCCAAGGCCAGAAGGGTTTTTCTGCCGAGGGTGAGGCGTTCGGCGTTAGTATGCCGGCCAACGCCCTGACCCCACAGTGCGCGCTTCACGTCCTTTCGAACTTTCCACACAATCAATGGCCTCACCGGCGCGGGCACTGCTTTGAAGAATGTGCGGGGACCGCGATCAAAGATGGCGTCGTCCATCCAGCGCTCGTGAACGATAAGCCAATAAAATTGGTCTTCGCATAACTTCTCAATCGCCCAGCCATAAGCCTTCTGTTTGTCCGTCAGGCCAACATCAAAATCAATGTTGTGTTCTGTTTCCAGATGGGTGCGAATGAATGTGGAGTCGGCAACGATCACTCCGTCGTCGTTGATGTAGGGCAGCTTCCCCTTGGGCGCTTTGGGAAGCCCTTCTGTATCTCTGGCGTATTCAAGGCCGGCCATCCGCAACAAAACCTCGGCTTTGCACACGAATGGGCTTGGGTCGGGCAAGCCAAAAGCCCGCCCAAAGGTATAGAGCTTAATCATCGCGACATCTCCCTAGCCCGCACGACGTGGCATATCGACAATCAGCCACGCATCAGAAATAGGGAAGAAAGCTGTCTTGCTCAATCGCCAAAAGGCTTTGTGCAAACACTCGAAAGCGATCAATCTTCGTGGTTGGTCAAAGCCACGAACTTCTTGTCTTCCTGGGCATCGCGTTCAAATCGCAGGAATTCATAATAGCCGCACTTGTTGCCACCTGGGAAACTGCGACACACCGACGGGCGGGCCTTGTAGATCGTGCAACGACGTTCCTTGGTGTCGAAGAAACCGCAGATTTTGCCGTAAATCTTATCTTTCTTGCGCCGCATTGCGTAGGTCACGTCATGTTCTTCCTTGGTGAAAGCCTTTTTGGCTTCCTTGAAGTTCATGTCGTGATGCTTGGCGAGACGCTCGACATCTTTCTTCGTCAACTCGATCAGCGGATAAGAACAGCAGTATCCTGGGCATTTCTTGCAATCGTACACGTGCTGTTATCTCCCGCATCTGGTTTGGCCTCGAACTCGAACAGGTGTTTGTGCGACTCGATGTGCATTCACCATCGATCCGAAAAAGCAGCACTCGGGTCAAGGACAGAAGCCGAATGTTCGACAGTTTTCATACGTTATTTCCATGGAACGGTCAGGACTTACCGCGCCGCAATAAAAGTCTGGCAAAGTCAGTGCCTTATGAGGCTTCGCCGCCACACCGGATGGCGTCGGTTCGACGCCCTGCCACCTCCGTGGTACTCACGCCACACAATCTCCGCTATGGTCCGGCCCAATCGCGGGGTGTGGCCATTTTAAGTTATTGAAGTAGTTGGGGGCGTCCTGCATGACAGACTTTTCAGGTGTGGCCGCTGAAGGCGAGACACCGGTCAATCCTTACAGCTTGCT
>JAJFHI010000017.1 GCA_021775715.1 Hyphomicrobiaceae bacterium
TCGCAATGCTGCCAAAGCGCTGATTGTCAAAAGCGCCAATGACATCGCCCGCGCAGTTGCCGAACACATCGGCGGGTCCGAGAAAAACTTTGCCCGCATGATGTCGAAGAAGGCGCGCCAGATCGGGATGAAGAATACACAGTTCCGAAATGCATCAGGTCTGCCCGATAGCAAACAGCGAACAACCGCGCGCGACATGCTGACGTTGGCGCTGCGCCTCCAGGACGAATTTCCGAAGCACTACAAACTTTTCAAGACACGCACCTTCCGTTATCGCGGCAAACGCTACCGCAGCTACAATACGCTTCTCGGCCGCTTTAAAGGCACCGACGGTATCAAGACCGGCTACACGCGCGCATCGGGCTTCAACCTGGTCTCCTCCGTTCGCCGCGACGGAAAACACATCGTTGCAGCCGTCTTCGGTGGGCGGACAGCACGCGTACGAAATGCCAAAATGCGCGCGCTATTGCGCCGCGGACTTTCCAAAGCTTCAACACGCAAGACCCGTCGCAAACATCCAATGCTGGTTGCCCGTGCCAAACCGGCGAAACGGAAAATACGCAAATCAGTAGGACGCCGTCCGCCGCCACCACCCGTTCGCCGTGCACTGGTGCGTGACAAACCGATTGTTGTCGCGACTGCCCAACAATATGGAGCGGCCAAAGCGCCTGAGATTAAAATCGCAGCGGTACGCCAGGTGCGAACGATCAAGGTTACTCCACCGCCACAACCGCCTGAATTGCGGCCGCCGGAACTTCCAAAGCCCGGACGGAGTATCCCGGCCCAAGCAGGCAGCGAAGTCACACGCGAAGAATTACCGAACTTTGCACCGGCATTTGCACCGGCGCGCGCTGCCGCAAGAACAACTCCATCCGGCTCCGGTCGCGGGCGCACACCATCAACCCTGACGCAGCAAATGGCAGCGCTCGAAGCACAACGCGGTTCTTACGCCACGCCCGCCGCAGACACCTGGGCTGAAAATCGTCGCCGGCGGCCGTCACAAGCCATCGGACAACGCGCTAATCACTGGCAGGGCGCTAATGGCCAGGCACAGCCACGTCAGGCTGCCCGTCGATTGACGGTCCCACAAATCAAGCCGGCCTCAACGCCACACTTTGGTGACTTCGTCGTACAGATCGGTGCATACCGCAGCCAAAGTGAAGCCAACAATCGGTTGTCTGCCGTCAGCCGTTCCGCCGCTGGACTTCTGGATGGATATCAGCCGCGCACTGAAGTCGTTCGCTCAGGCAAACGGTCCCTCTACCGCGCACGCTTTGCAGGTTTTGACGCCGCCGCCGCCTCATCAACATGCTCAGAACTCCGCCGCCGCGGCGTTGAATGCTTCGTCAAACGCACGAATTAATTCATCAAGCGCGACAACAGCAGTTCCTTGGCGGCGTTGATCTTTGAGGCTAGATAGGTTGAGCCGCCGCGATCGGGATGCATTTTCTGCATGAGATTGCGGTGCGCGCGGCGCACATCATTGGCGTCGGCAGAGCGGTCCAAACCGAGCACGTCGTAGGCCTCATCTAGCGTGATGCCCTCTGCCGGAGCAGCACCGCCAGCGCCGGATTCGGCGGTTTCAGCCTCCTCCGCACCACCGTCACGGGCCATGTCGTCGCGCCAACTACCGTGCGTGTTGTCCAGGTAAGCTGCAATCAACTCAGCAGACTGCGGGTCGGCAAACCGGCACTCCTGCCAGAGATTCGCCAGCTCGGTTGCCGTCATTTCGGAAATTTCACGGCCAAAGAAGTCGCCTTTCAATACACGTCCGTGCATAGCGCCGGTATCGTGGTCGAGTTCCATTTCGAGGTGATCGGTAACCACACGCGATGTCAGCCCCGGCGTTTGTGAACCGCCACCCGGCCAACCCGAGCCACCCCGGCCGAAGAACAAAAAAGCGCCCAACGCGGCCAGTGGGCCAGCGATTACGGCCATTCCGCGCGTCATCAACAAACCGGCTGCTACCATGCAGGCAATCCCGCCGACCGTGCGCATGCGCACGGCGAGCAGCTGGGGATTGGCTTGCGCAAACCAGCGCGACGCTATCAACAGCGCAACTAATATAACAAGTCCGGCGAGAAGATAGGGCATCGATTATCCGTGTTGGCTGGCGCGAGCGTTTCAGGTTTAGCCTATCACGACTTCAACGGTGGGAGTTGCGCCAGAAGAATTTTCGCACCCTGTCCGCCGCTGCGCGATGTCGTTAACTGCTCCAGCGCCTTGCGCCCACCCGCGGCGTAAACTGCCACCGCCGTCAGCAAGTCTCTAAGCTGTGCCGCTGCACCGGCATCAAACCGGCACCACGCCCCTTTGGTCAGACGGGCGATTTCTTTGAATGCAGTTTGTGCACGCGTGTCATTGCCCTCTTGAAACAGGAAGATCGGCACGCCGCGCAGCGCCAGCTCACCTGCCCGGCCGCACAAATCGTCGACATTCTCCTCCATGCAATCACCCACATAGACCACGGCATCAACCCTGCGCCGTTCGGTCTCCTGACGCGCATGTGACAACACCTTGCCAATCTGTGTGTAGCCACCACGACATTGCACGGTGGTCATCAGTCGGGCCAAAGCGTCTGGATTCGACACCCACCTGGAGGAACGACATTCTCCGGTACCGCGAAAATACATTAACTGCACATCAAGCCCACCGACGGTTTTGACCGCTTCGAACATTTCCGATTGCAACGCCAAAGCCATGTCCCAGGTCGGCTGACGGCTCATTGTCGCATCCATCGCAAACAGCAGTCGGCCCCGGCCAACGCCCGTTCGCGGCGCCATTGACTTCATTTTTTCCAGAAAGCTCGAAACATCGTCGAAACCAGATCGGGCTGTGGGTGTCCGCACGTCTGCTTTCGACTGTACGCCAGTCGGTGTTCCGTCGTTTTGGCGCGCCGCTGCCTGCCCCGGTTGCGCGGTCGAACCGACATGCGGTGTTGTCGTTTTTGTCTTCTTCGAGGCCATCGGACAATCCAAACACTTCCCAGATCTAGATAATGGGAGTTCTGCGGCTCACTTGCAATATTGCCATGTCCGATCTGCGAGGTGAGAACGTTCGCTACAGCCTAATTTTCCGAGTTGGTCTTATCCTTTGGGGGGCCACGCAACAGTTCAAAATTGCCACCCTTGGCCGTCGTGTTTTCCGTGCGTACGCGTTCGGTGGTGAAACGCGCGACATAATTCGGACCGCCAGCTTTGGGGCCCGTTCCCGACAATCCCTCACCGCCAAATGGCTGCACGCCGACGGCGGCACCGATCTGATTGCGGTTGATATATAGGTTTCCAACGCGCGCATGCTCGGCGACAAAATTGGCAGTCGCGTCAATGCGGCTGTGCAAGCCCAATGTCAGGCCGTATCCCGTTTCATTGATCCCGGCGATGACCTTATCCAGCGCATCTCGATCATAGCGCACCACGTGCAAAATCGGACCGAACGTTTCACCATCGAGTTGATCGAGGCTTTCGATTTCGTAAACCGCCGGCGTCACGAATGTGCCGGTACGGCACGATTCAGGCATCGGCATATCGACGATCTGTCTTGCTGTTGCCGCCATACGAACTTTGTGGGTTTCAAGCCGGTCTTGCGCGGCTTCGTTGATAACCGGACCTATGTCCGTTGCATAATCTAACGGGTCGCCTACATCGAGGGCTTCGGCTGCTCCCGCCAACATCTCGATCGTACGATTCGCGACTTCATCTTGAACAAACAACACCCGCGCTGACGAACACCGTTGTCCGGCACCATCAAAGCCTGACAACATCGCATCGGCAACAACCTGCTCAGTCAACGCACTTGAGTCAGCAATCATCGCGTTGATGCCCCCGGTCTCCGCGATCAACGGCACGATTGCAGATCGCCGCTCAGCCAGCATCCGTTGAATTTCCCAAGCAGCGTTGTTGGAGCCCGTGAAAGCCACACCCGCAACGCGTTTGTCGCGCACCAAAGCGGCTCCCACCGCACCATCGCCCATGATCAAATGCAGCACATCTTTTGGCACACCGGCTTCATGCAACAGCTCCGTCATCAGAAACGCCGTAATGGGTGTTTCCTCAGCGGGTTTTGCTAACACAGGGTTTCCCGCCACCAAGGCTGCAGCTACCTGGCCGACAAAAATCGCCAACGGAAAATTCCAAGGGCTGATGCAGGCAAACGGTCCGCGCGCACGCAAACTCAACAAGTTGGTTTCACCTGTTGGGCTCCCAAAGTTGACCGGGTGCAACATCAGTCGTCGCGCCTCGACTGCGTAGTAGCGCAGAAAATCCGTCGCCTCGCGCAGATCGGCTTCCGCTCCTTCGAGCGTCTTGCCGGATTCACGTATGACAACAGCCATAAGGCGCGCGTGGTCGCGCTCAATCAGGCCTGCCGCCAATTCCAGAATGTCAGCGCGTTCGGCGACAGGACGACGATCCCAATCATGGGCCGCCGCCACCGCGTGGCCTATCGCACGATCTATGTCGCCCGTTGCGGCACAAGTCACGCGCCCAAGCCGACGACGATTGTCATGTGGGCAAATCACCAGATGGCTGTCATCGCCATCGGTCAGCAACGCACCGTCAATGAGAGAGCCGACGACAAACTCAGCGTCCAGTTCAGCGGTTATCTTGCCAACGAGTTCGGCCCGCACCACAGTGTTTTCCAACGCACGGCCAATGCTGCCCTTTCGCTCCGGCATATAAATATCGCGCGGTAGGGCAACTGTTTTCGCCGGTGCCTCAGTGGCATTCAATGCGCGTTCGGTATCACCAATGGGGTCTGCCATCGAATCGCCAACCGGGACATCCCCATCCTGCACGTCGTGGACGAACGACGCGTTGGCTCCGTTTTCAAGCAACCGCCTGACGAGATACGGCAGCAAATCGCGATGCCCGCCGACGGGCGCATAAACACGTACTGTGCTGGAGAACTGCAAATCATTGCGGGCTGCGTCATAGACCGCTTCACCCATACCAAACAACCGCTGGCATTCGTGTTGGGCATCTCCTGACGCCACAGTCACGGCCGCAAGCGTGTGCGCATTGTGGGTTGCAAACTGCGGGTAGAAAGCTTCGCTGTCCGACAACAACAAACGCGCTGCGGCCAAGTATGAAACATCGGTATGACGCTTATTGGTGAAAACAGGATAGTCTTCAAGTCCCCTCTCCTGAGCCCATTTTATTTCGCTATCCCAATAGGCACCTTTCACAAGTCGCACCGGAATACGTTTGCCGCCGTCATGCGACAGGCGCCTCAGCCAACGCAAAATCGGAATCGCACGTTTGCCGTAGGCTTGCACAGCGAGCCCGAGACCCGACCAACCGCTCATACTTTCATCGAGAAAGACCTCGCCAAAGCATGACAGCAACGGATCTATGTTGGCCTGCTCTTCGGCATCAAACGTAAGTGGCACTCCATTGGCCTTGGCAGCACGTGCCAGCGTTAGAAGACGCGGCACCAATTCCTTCTGCAGGCGGTCGGATTTGCTGGCGGTAAACCTCGGATGCAACGCCGACAACTTGATCGACAGCCCTGAACGCTTCATGAGCGCATCGGCGTGCGTTGAAAAATCCGGCCCCTCGGCACGTCCAACCGCCTCAAGGGCCGTCAAATAGCGATCAAAGTAGCGTTCGGCATCTGTGGATGTCATCGCTGCTTCGCCCAGCATGTCGTATGAAAAAAGGATCCCTTTTGTTTGATCGCTTGTTGCGGTTTTCAAGGCATCATGAATGTTGCGGCCAAGCACAAACTGGCGGCCAAGCAAGCGCACTGCACGGCGCACCGCTGTGCGAACCACAGGCTCACCAGTTCGTGCGATCAAGCGCTTTAACGATGTCAATGGATCACCGCCAGGACCGGCGTCACCAAGCCGTGCCAGACCACCTGACAACATAAATCCCCAGGTCGACGCATTGACGAACAGACTATCTGAGCTGCCAAGGTGTTCGGTCCAGCGCCCACCGGCAAGTTTTTCACTAATCAACTTGTCCGCCGTTTCAGTGTCGGGAATGCGCAACAGCGATTCCGCGATGCACATCAACAAAACGCCCTCTTCGCTCGACAGATCGTATTCGCGGATCAGCGCATCGACGCCCGGATATTTGCCTTTGTTCTTGCGTGCGCCATGCATGAGTTGCGAGGCAATCTCATTGGCGCGACGGCGTTCGTGATCGGAATAAACGGCGCGCTCAATCAAAGCACCAACCAGGCGGCGCTCGCCCATTAGGTGATAGGCATGAATTTCATCACGAGATGGGCCAACCGCAACACGGTCCGCCCCAGCGTAATCGCCGCGCATACGCACTGCTTCGCCGTCGTTTCCAGCGACGTCGAGATGTACTGGCTTCTGCAGGCCCATGATATTCCTTCCGGCAGCGCAGATCCCGGCCAAAACACCGGACTGGCGCCAAGCAAAACGGCAGGCACGGGTCGTCGACCCGGCCGGTGCGACTCACTTTGTTGCCTTAGTCTATCAAATGGGCACGCCGTTGGCTTACGTCTAGGTCTTCAGGGCCGTCGCGGCGATCGTTTGTGTCTTTTGCGGCAACACTCTTGACCACATCGATATCGAGAGGCATTCCAGACGCACAATCAGAACAACGACATCTGGAGAGACCGACGTCGTGCCCGCCAAACCGCCCAGAACAATTGCCACGATCACCAAAATCTCGCGTTTGCGCAAACGCATTGCGGAGTGGAGGGCTGCCGGCGAATCAATAGCGCTGGTGCCGACAATGGGGGCCCTGCACGAGGGACATCTCACTCTCGTCAACCGCGCAAAGCGCAAAGCAACCCGGACGGTCGTTTCAATTTTCGTCAATCCCGGCCAGTTTGCCCCACACGAAGATCTCAACACCTATCCACGCGATATGGCCGGCGACCTCGGCAAACTCACGACCGCCGGTGCCGATCTTGTCTGGTCCCCAGATGTCGATGAAATGTACCCTCAAGGCTTTTCGACCAAGATCCAGGCAGGCTCCGCCTCAGACAGCCTTGAAACAGAATTCCGCCCGCACTTTTTCGGTGGCGTCACAACCGTGTGTTGCAAGCTCTTCAACCAGGTAGCACCGGACTTCGCAGTGTTCGGCGAGAAGGACTATCAACAACTGTGCGTCATTCGCCAAATGGTCGATGATCTCGACATGGGGTTGAAAATCGTCGGCGTGCCAACTGTGCGTGGGCGCGATGGCCTGGCTCTGTCGTCACGAAATGCCTATCTTTCCGCTGAAGAGCGCCAGATCGCACCGACCCTGAACCAGACTCTAAAATCATTGGCTGAAGCCGCCAGCCGTGGCCAACGTCTCGGATCTGCTGAGAACCGCGCCAAGGCTCAGCTGATTAAAGCCGGCTTCAAATCCGTGGATTACATTGTCGTCCGCGACGCTGAAACACTCGGAGTTTGGTCGGTCAAGTCTGGCCGCCCCGGCAGAGCGCTCGCCGCCGCCTGGCTCGACAAAACGCGCCTGATTGATAACATCAAGGTTTAGGCGCAAACCATCCACAGCTCTATTAAACCGTGGCAAATTTACTGCGTTCAGTGGGTCGTGGCGTTTCGCTCTCTTGCGGGAATTCGGCCCGCGTGCGACCAGACAAGTCAGCTATCGCAACTGAGATTCGGCCGGCATCCTGTGTCGCGCGTCCCATCCGGTCTAAAAAACTAGAGACCCCGCAGACGGACCGCATACGCAATGGCCCAATCCCAAGATGACCTTTTTGCAGAGATCCCGTCGATTGAGAGCCAGGCACGTGAGGCTTGTTCTCAAAAGACCCCGTCTGAAGTGAGCCGTCAAAACGTGACAACAAAAGCTGCCAGCAAACGCCGCAACACCTCCGATGCCGAAGCCGGCTACACTGCCGCCGACATCGAAGTCCTCGAAGGCCTTGAGCCCGTCCGCCGCCGCCCGGGCATGTACATTGGCGGCACCGACGAGAAGTCACTTCACCACCTTTTTGCCGAAGTCATCGATAACTCGATGGACGAAGCTGTTGCCGGTCACGCCACCTGGATTGAAGTGCATCTTGGCGATGACGGCTACCTTTCGGTGGCTGACAACGGCCGCGGCATTCCCGTCGACCCGCATCCGAAGTTTAAATCGAAATCGGCCCTTGAAGTCATCATGACGACGCTGCATTCCGGCGGCAAATTCGATGGCAAGGCCTACAATACGTCTGGCGGTTTGCACGGAGTCGGTGTGTCTGTCGTCAACGCACTCGCTGACGACCTCGAAGTTGAGGTCGCGCGTGGGCAGCAATTGTTCCGCATGGTGTTCTCACGCGGCATTGCGCAGACCAAGCTTGAAAAACTCGGCTCGATACGCAACCGGCGTGGCACCAAAGTCCGCTTTCACCCGGACGCGAAAATTTTCGGCAAAGGCGCGTCCTTCAAACCGGCCAAGCTGATCACGATGGCGCGCTCGAAGGCGTACCTGTTTGGCGGTGTTGAAATTCGCTGGTCGTGCGACCCGGGCTGCATCAAGGACGGCGACAAGACACCAACCGAGGCGCTTTTCCATTTCCCAGGCGGGCTCGCTGATTACCTGAACGAGACAATCGACGGCCGCACACGTGTCACCAAAGACATGTTCTCAGGCCGCATCGAAAAACCGAACGGGCATGGCTCGGTTGAATGGGCAATCTCGTGGATCTCAGACGCCGACGGCTTTTCGCGGTCGTACTGCAACACGATCCCGACATCCGATGGCGGCACGCATGAATCTGGATTGCGGCAGGCACTGACCCGAGGTCTCAAAGCCTACGGCGATCTGACCAACAACAAAAAGGCCGCTCAGATCACGGCGGAAGACGTTATGAGCACGACGGCGGCGATGTTGTCCGTGTTTATTCGCGAGCCGGAATTCCAAGGCCAGACCAAAGATAAGCTCTCGACAACGGAAGCGCTGCGCATTGTTGAAACCGCCGTCCGCGATGCCTTCGACCACTGGCTTGCCGATAACCCGCAGCAAGCCAGCAAGCTTCTCGAATGGACGATCGAGCAGGCTGAGTACCGCATCAAAAAGCGTCGCGATCGCGATATCTCGCGCCAGTCCGCGACACGCAAACTACGCCTGCCTGGCAAACTCGCCGACTGCACAACAAGATCCGCGGCCGGTACAGAAATATTTATCGTAGAGGGCGATTCCGCTGGTGGCTCCGCCAAGAGTGGGCGCAATCGCGAAACCCAGGCGATCCTGCCGCTGCGTGGAAAAATCCTGAACGTTGCCAATGCGACGTCGGCAAAGCTTGCGCAGAATCAATTGCTTTCCGATTTAATCCAGGCCCTTGGTGTCGGCACGGGCAGCCGTTACAAAGACGAAGAACTTAGATACGAGCGCGTCATCATTATGACAGACGCGGATGTCGACGGCGCCCACATTGCAGCTCTGTTGATTACATTCTTTTACCAGGAGATGCCGGAACTGATTGAGAACGGACATCTCTTTCTCGCCTCTCCGCCACTGTTCCGCCTGGTCCAGGGTTCCAAATCGATGTACGCACGTGATGAAGCCCATCGCGACGAGTTGATTGCGACTGAATTCAAGAAAAACCAGGAAGTTAAAGTCGCGCGCTTTAAGGGCCTCGGCGAAATGAACTCCAAGGAACTCAAAGAAACAACGATGGCCCCGCAACAGCGCATGCTGCTGCGAGTCGATCTCGCGGAGGACGACAAGCCCGCCACAACCCACGCTGTCAATGCGTTGATGGGCTCAAAACCAGAAGCCCGCTTCCGGTTTATTCAAGACCAAGCCGCCTTCGCGACCGACTTGGATATCTAGTCAATCCAGTGCCGCGCTCACGCGTCGCCCTGATGCTCCGCCGGAGTTATCCAACCCATAACGCCGCCGGTCGGGTCCTGCAGCATAGCTATGCGACCTATGCTGGGTACATCAAAGGGTTCTCGGAGGATTGTTGCGCCGGCCTTGCCGGCGATCGCAATGCGCTTGTCGACGTCATCGACAGCTAGATACGACATCCAATGCGGCGGTACACCTTCAGGAACGATGCCTTTCATCTGCATAATACCACCGGCTGGTTTGCCATCAGCCATTGCAACCCAATAGGTTCCCGGTGCGCTCGGGCCTTGCATCTCCATTGTCTCAAACGTCCATCCGACAACGTCCGTGAAAAATTTTACGGCTGCCTCGGGGTCGGGAGTTAAAAGCTCGTTCCAGTGAAAATGGCCGTGTTCATGATTAGGCATCACACGTCTCCCAAAGAATGAATATTGCGCGCAAAACGAAATAACGCTCGCCGGGTGCAGTCTAAACCAATTTTCCACCCAGACAAAAACCACCGACTCTGCTGTGATCAGCCGGGCTGGCTTCTCCGTAGCCTCGGGCAAAAAACTCAGATGTCATCCTCGGATTTAATCCGAGGATCTATTTCTCAACGCTCGCTAACTAGCAATTGTCCAAAACATTAGGCGCGAACAGAGCTATGCAACCGCTGTTGCGGGATCAATTTTTGTAAACCACAACACCCCTGAATCGCGGCACGACGGATCTCCGGGCCAAGCCCGACGATGACAACGGTGATTGTTTTCGTTCGTATATCGCAACCCGGCTTAGCTATGGTTTTGTCCTGATGCGCGTGACGCCGCGACCTGGCGCGCCAAGCCTGCTTTATCGTTGACATCCGCATCAGCCAACGTTGCGTCATCGACGTGAACCTCGTCGTCGCCTTTTGGTTCGTAGTCAGGTCCCAGCACATCCACAATCGTGGGATGGTTATCGGCACGTTGCATTGACCAGCCCTCAACGATCAACCCTTTTTCGGCATACTTCGGATCGGCCAACAAAAACTTATGCAGATCCTTCAGCCGGTAGTGCGGGACGGAGGCAAACAAATGGTGTGGCAGATGATAATCCATACCCCAAGGGAAGATCGCAAACCGAATGAATGGGTTTTTGACAAGGAAGATGCGCGTGTTCGTGTAGCGGCCGCGATCCGCATTACCGTGCTGGACCCACTCGCGCAGGATCATGAACAGCGGGAACGACGTGAACAGAGGCAAGATCCAGAGAAGTCCATAAAATCCGAAAGCCGGTGCGCCAGTCGCAACGTTGGCCAACGTCAGCCCGAGATAAACAATTCCAACATAGGTGACACGGTTGATGGCCGTTGTGCGGTGGGAAATTACTGGATCGATTTTGCTTTTGGGAAACGCGGCATCATCAATCGTCCAGAGATAGCCTGCGACAACTATCCAACCAACAACAAGAGAAACCACAGCCAGAACCGGCATCGCCGTTTCGACAAATGCAACAGCGACAAATGGAGCGGCGATGGCATAGAGCACAGCGGACCGAATGGTCCACGGTGAACCCGGCTTGCTCTTGTCAGCATATGGGTTTGTGTCAACGCCGATGGCTGAATAACGCACGCGGGCGGCGATGTAGCTGATCAGGTGTGGCGGCCAAAGCGTCTTTACGATCGCGATTAGAAGGTCGATGTGTGCGATCGGGAAATCCAGCCAATGACCGCTGTCTTTCGCCTGATCAAAGTTTGGATCGCGCACGGGATCATTGACGAACTGATGGTGCGCCAAGTGATGCAGACGAAAGGCGTAAGTGGACGTGTAGATCGGGAACGCCGCCAGCCAGTCTGAGGCGAGTTCGTTAAAACGGCGGTTTTCGAACAGAATGTAGTGTGTGCCTTCGTGGATCACGCCACCAAACTGATGCTGACACGCGCCGATGACAATAACGGAAACCGCCGTTAACGGCACATTCCACCACCATGAGAAGCCGGCCGCCGGAATGGCATAATAGGCGCAGATCGTGCCGGCGATGGTCGCGATCATTATCGCGTAGACCTGCGCCAGATAAATCAGATTGGTGTGATTGTCGCGAGCCTTCAGGCCCTCAAGCTCAGCGGCACGTGCACGCTTTGCCTGGCTGGCCGCATCGTTGTTCGTGATGTTCGCGCCGAGGCCGTTACCAGCTCGCTCCATTGAAACGCTTTCGACTGCCATATTCTTTTCTAGCGGTCACCCGCCATCCTTTAAATTTTCTGCTCGTCGCGTAACAGTATCGTGGCCTATATAACGCCTTGCTGGTTACGCTCGTTTCCAACTCTCGGCTCAAAACTACGTGACCATATTAATTCTTGCGTTGATCTTGCTTAAAAACGGGTTTTTTGCATAACGCGTTAGCCCTTTTAAGCCACACAATTCGACAAATTCAACGCGACCGACAGCATCCGTCCGACAACGACACGTAATAAAAACATTCCGGCCGCATCATAATTGCGAATACTCAGTCAGGCCGAAATACCACCCTGCGGCAATATAAAACCCTAACAAACACGAGAAAAACCCGCTTTTTCTTGCCTTTCACGGCAGTCTATGTCAGCAAACGGCACAGATCGGGCGCAGGGGCTTACAGCGTTCATACATTAGTCCCTTTTCGAAAATCCGTATTTTTTGCCGTTTTTTATTTGGCAGAGCTTCGTCCCCTGCGCTCCCGAACCTGCCACGCACGGAAAGCGGGCCGGTAAGCGAACGCTATGGAGAATGGAACGATTGGAACCTAAGACCTTTGCTGGGCTAGATCTCAGCGCGAAGGTGCTCGCCGCCATTGAGGACGCGGGCTATTCGACCCCAACGCCGATACAAGAAGCCGCCATCCCGATTGCCGTAAGTGGACGTGATATTCTCGGGATCGCGCAGACCGGCACAGGGAAAACGGCAGGCTTCGTGTTGCCGATGATAACACGCCTTGAAAAAGGTCGCGCCCGGGCGCGCATGCCACGATCGCTGATCCTGGCACCGACGCGCGAGCTGGCGGCACAGGTGGCGCAAAGCTTTGAGAAGTACGGCGTCAATCACAAGCTGAACCTCGCCCTACTGATCGGTGGTGTGTCTTTCGACGAGCAATTTAAAAAGCTCGATCGTGGCGTAGATGTGCTGATCGCGACGCCCGGCCGGTTGTTGGACCATATCCAACGCGGCAAGCTTATGCTGATGGGCGTCGAAATTCTCGTCATCGACGAGGCCGACCGCATGCTGGACATGGGCTTCATTCCCGACATCGAGAAAATCTGCAAGCTGCTGCCACCACGGCGCCAGACATTGTTCTTCTCGGCGACCATGCCCAAGGAGATCACACGTCTGGCTGACACCTTCTTGAATAACCCGGAACGTGTGGAAGTTGCCCCACCGGCAACAACAGTTAAGACAATTACGCAGACCTTCCGGTTCTGTCCGGATGGCGATGACTGGGCCAAGCGCGAAACACTGCGCGAGCTTATTCAGACTGCCGGAGACAAAGTCTCCAACGCCATCGTTTTTGCCAACCGCAAACGCGACGTCGCAATCCTTTTGAAGTCGCTGTTAAAGCATGGCTTCAATGCGGGTGCGCTGCATGGCGATATGGATCAGAACGCGCGCATGGAAACTCTGGCCAAATTCCGCGAAGGCGAGATCACTATTCTTGCCGCCAGTGACGTGGCCGCTCGCGGTCTCGACATTCCCGATGTCAGCCACGTCTTCAACTACGACATGCCCTGGCAGTCTGACGACTATGTCCATCGGATCGGCCGTACAGGCCGCGCTGGACGCCTTGGCAGCACAGCCGCACTCGTCACCGTCGACGATCTCAAGATCGTAAAAGAGATCGAACAGATGAACGGTGAGACGCTGGTTTGGGACGGCGACCCACCAACAGAAGAAGATTACGCTGGTGCTGGCCGTAAACGCGGGCGTGGCGGACGCGGTGGCAGCACATCAACAAGCCGCGGTGGCCGATCGTCTTCATCAGAACGCTCCTCCGAAGGCCGCAGTCGTGGCGGAAGTCGTCGCGGCAGTGGTCGTCGTTCGGCGGAAGAAAAAGACACCGCAACTGTCGAAACCAGCGACAGCCCCGAGACGCTAAAGGTCGTCATGGCAGATCCGGCCAAGGCACCGCAACCCGACATCGCACCAGTTGCCGAGGCCGTTATTGCGCCTGTCGCTGATGCACAGACTTCGGCACCGGCTGTTGATGGCGATACAGCCGATGGCGACAAGCCGCGCCGTCCACGTCGCTCACGTGGTGGACGCCGTCACAACAAGCGCAACAAAGAAGATGGCAACACCGCTGAGGCAGCAACAACAGCAGGTGACGCTGACGCTCCCAAACGCGAGTCAAGAGAACCGCGTCGTCGCGCTGAACCTTCAGACAAGCCGCGTGAACAAAAGCAGCAGGCAAGCCGCAGCAGCAGCACCGCTAAGCCTAAGTCAGGCAATCGCGGTGGCGGTGGCGGGCGCCAAGGTGTTGGTTTTGAGGATAACATCCCGGCCTTCCTGCGTCGTCCGGTCCGGCGACCCAAGGCGACCGCAAGCGAGTAAACAAAAGGCCGGAGTGTTAGATCGCTTCGGCCTTTTTTATTTGGGTTTGATCTTTGCTGTGCGCGGCTTAGATTTCTTCTTTGCCGGTTTCTTTTTCATTGCACCGCGCCGTGCTGCAGCGAGCGCCGCAGTTGCCCACTCTGTCATCTCGTCCGGATCATCAAAAACACGCTCCGGCACCTGCCAATAGGACATCTTAATTGGCCTTGCCTTGCCATCGTAGGTGAACGGCTCCAACCCCTCGTCGACATAGTCCTGCTCGTTTTGCCCGTCGGCTTTGAAATAGAGCACGTCATTGGCAACGAGCCCGAACATCACACCGTCAGCATAAACACCTGCACCGCCGAACATCCGCTTTATCGTCACGGGCCCGACGACCGCGAGACAGTCCTTCAAGTAGTCGGTGAATGACGCACTTGCCGCCATTGCGCAGCCCCTCTTTATTTAGAACCCACTGCCCGGCTCTGCGAGATAGGCTAATTCTTCGGGTGTCGATGCCCGCTCCAGGATCGCATTGCGATGTGGGAAACGGCCGAAGCGATCAATCACTTGCCGGTGCGCTTCTGCGTATGCCGTGTATTGCCCTTCGTCGAGCCCCGAAATTAACGCCACGGCGCGAGCTTGGTCTACGGCGTCTTCGCTATGCTCAAACGGAAGATACAAGAACAGTTTCTCGTCTACACTTAAGACCGCGTCGAGACGGGCAGAGACTGCCTTCACCGTAATGTCCAGGGCGAGGGCATCGTATGCGAATGACTTCGCTGTGCCACGGAAGAGATTGCGCGGAAATTGATCGAGCGCGATGACTGCCGCAAGTGCGAGGTGACTGCCAACCAATAGGTCCTCGGTAGGCATGGCCGCGACTTCCTCAGGCAGATCACTGAAGCGTTGTGTGATGGCCTCGTCGACGGCGCTATTTTTCATGAACCAGTCTTGCGGAGTCAGCTCCTCGAACCAGAACGACAGAACCTGTGTCACCCATCGCGGCTGGTCGGAGCGCTGCATGCCGGTCAGCTCTTATAAGCTGTGAGCTTCTCTTCTGTCGCCGGTGCCAGCTCAACGCTTTCACCACAACCGCACGCGCTCTGCTGGTTCGGATTGTTGAACTGGAATCCAGACGACAGCGTATCGACCTTGTAGTCCATCTCCGTGCCAAGCAGGTACATGATGGCCATCGGCTCGATCAACAGTGTAGCGCCCTTGTCTTCGACAACTTCGCAGATCGGGTCCGGCTTGTTGGCCCAGTCCATGGTGTATTCCATGCCCGCACAGCCGCCCTTCTTGATGCCGAGCTTCAGACCGACGACACCTGGGCGCGACGCCATCATATTGGCCACGCGTTCAGCCGCTGCATCCGTCAATGTCATGACGGGAGGGCGTTCTCTCACTGCTGCTGTCGTCATTGGACTGTAGGTCCTTCTGGCCTGTGTCTTAAAGATAGTACCCTAATATAGGGAATGTTACGGCCGATTAAAACATGTTGAGTGCAAGCTTGGCCTCGTCAGACATCCGCTCCATGCTCCAAGGCGGGTCGAATACGAGGTTAACTTTGACGTCACCCACGCCCTGAACGGAGCTAACCGCGTCCTGTACCCAGCCCGGCATTTCGCCTGCAACGGGGCATCCCGGCGACGTCAACGTCATCTCGACCTCAACATCACGATTGTCCTCAAGCTCAATCTTGTAGATGAGACCCAGCTCGTAAATATCGGACGGAATTTCCGGATCGTAGACGGTTTTGATCGCCGCGACGATATCAGCAGAAAGCCGATCGACTTCCTCTTGCGGAAGCTCAGTTGCCTTCACGACGGTTTCCGTTTCAATCTCGGCCGCACCCTCCTTGGGCTCCGGCTCCGGCACGGGCGCAGGTGTCGGCGCGACCGGCGCCTCTTCAACCGGCTGCGGCGTGAAAAATGTCGACTTATCCTGAGCTGCTTCTTGCACCTCAGGTGTATTCAAAAAATCATCCAGATTTGCAGAGCCTGGGGTGTTACCAGTTTTTCTGTCCGTCATGTGTCTTACTCCATTGTGCCGTCAACATCGCCGCGGTCGCGACGACGCAGGCACGAAGATCTAGGCGAAGAAGTCTCGCGCGCGAACCAAAGCATCCGCCAACGCATCTACTTCTTCCTTGGTGTTGTACATCGCGAACGATGCGCGGCAAGTTGCCGGAACGCCAAGACGCTCCATCAATGGCTGCGCGCAATGGTGGCCCGCCCGCACCGCAATACCCGAGCGGTCAATAATCGTTGCGATGTCATGCGGGTGCAAACCATCAATGCTGAAAGAGATAATCGCACCCTTGCCCGGCGCCGTGCCGTGAATTTTCAACCAATTCAACTCGGCCAGTTTCTGATGCGCGTAATCGCTGAGTTCCTGCTCATAAGCTGCGATGCGGTCCCGACCGATCTGCATCATGTAGTTCAGCGCCGTGCCAAGCCCGACAGTTTCCACGATCGCCGGCGTGCCCGCCTCGAACTTGTGTGGCGGGTGATTGTACGTGACCCTATCGACGGTCACACTCTCAATCATCTCACCGCCACCTTCATACGGCGGCATCTTCTCGAGGTGTTCCTTCTTCGCATACAAAACACCGATGCCTGACGGCCCGTAAACCTTGTGGCCGGTGAAGACGTAAAAGTCGGCGTCGAGGTCCTGCACATCGACGGGCATATGCACCGACGCCTGCGTGCCATCAACTAGCACTGGAATGCCTTTGGCATGTGCGGCTTTAACGATTTCCTTAATTGGCAGAACAGTCCCCAACACGTTCGACATGTGCGTGACGGCGACGATCTTAGTTTTTTCGGTCAGCAACTTTTCGAATTCATCGAAGAGGAATTCACCGTCGTCGGAAATCGGCGCCAACTTCAAGACAGCGCCACAGCGTTCGCGGTGATACTTCCACGGCACGATGTTGGAGTGGTGCTCCATAATGGTCAGAACAATTTCATCGCCTGGTCCGATCGTCATGCCGCCATACGACTGCGCCACGAGATTTATGGCGCTCGTCGCATTGCGTGTGAACACGATCTCATCGACGCTCGGCGCATTAAGAAAACGGCGCACGGTCTCGCGCGCATCCTCCATGTTCTGCGTTGCGGTGTTTGAGAGATAGTGCAGCCCACGGTGGACGTTGGCATACTCAAAACGATAGGAGTGATCCATCGCCTCGATGACGGAGCGCGGCTTTTGCGCCGACGCGCCATTATCCAGGTAGACGAGCGGCTTGCCGTAGACCTCGCGAAACAGGATTGGAAAATCCGCACGGATACGCGCAACATCAAAGGCTTCACCGGCCAAGCCTGCAAGGCCCGTATCAGGATCGCGTACTTTTGTCGTCTCGATGACCATCAATGCCTCATTTCTCAAACCATCTCGTGTGAGAGGCTGCCGCTTGCCCGTGCAAGAAACTCCTCTACCGCGTCACACCGGCCTATGCCGAGATGTCGTTCAGCGTGGCGTTAGGGTCGGTGCAAAAACTACACTTCGAAAACCAAAACACCACATTGCATCTCATTAACTTGAGCGCGCCGCGCGTTCTTCCAGCCATTGTTCGGCGTAGGCTGTAATCGCGCCACGTACTTGTTCGTGTTCGACAACTTCAATGGCTTCGCCGATGAACGACTGCACCAGAAGACTACGCGCCTGGTCTTCAGGAATGCCACGTGCACGGCAATAGAACATCAAGCCTTCGTCCAACTCAGCAACCGTGGAGCCGTGTCCGCACAAAACATCATCGGCGTAAATTTCCAGCTCGGGCTTGCTGTCAAACTCCGTGTCCGGTGACAACATTAATGCCTGAGCCATCTGCTTGCCGTCGGTCTTCTGTGCAATCTGTTGCACGATAACTTTTCCCTGGAAGATCCCACGCGCATTGTCATCCAACACACATTTGAACAGCTCGCGGCTCGTGCCATGTGGTACGGCATGGTCCACCACCAGCGTGTTATCGACGTGCTCTTTGCCGCGTCCTAGGTACGATCCCGATAGATCAACTTCGGCACCCTCACCATCGAACGTCACAAACATCTGGTTGCGTGCAAGACCGACGCCCTGCGTGTGGTGATAGCCATGATACGCGCTGTCTTTGCCAAGACGGCCAATCCAACTCGCAAGATGTGTAACCGCTCCAGTATCGACGGCAACCTTGATGTGGTCGACATGCGCGCCATCACCAACGTCCACTTCTGACGCTGTGTTCATCTGGCCCGCGACAGCCGCGCCTGGCAGCGAAACGAACGCCTCAACGACTGTCACCGTCGCATTGGCGCCAACACGCAACACGTGCCGCGCTGCCGTGAAGCCTGCTTCACCACCGGCGCGCACGTGCGCAATGATGATTGGCCTTTCGACCTCGGTGCCGGTCGCGACTTCGACCACGGCGCCGTCTGTCATATAGGCTGCATTCAATGCCAGCACAGCATCATCAGCAGGAGCGGCTTCGCCCGCGCCAAAACCTTTGGCCGTCACTGGACCGCGAGCCAACGCTTCACTCAACGGTGTGATCGTGACACCTGATTGCGCCTCGGTTGATGACAGCTCTTTGCGATAAGCACCGTTCACCAATACGACACGCTGTGCGTCGATGGTCTGCAACGGGCCCAAAGCAACGATAACATCAGCAATCGTAATTGCCGACGCGTCGCCAACATTCAGCGGCAGCGCTTCTTTCACGATCGCGCGCAGGTCTGTGTACTTCCACTCCTCGATATGGCGATGCGGCAGGCCCTGAGCGTCGAACGTATCGATCGCTGCCTGACGCGCACCTTTCACACT
This sequence comes from Hyphomicrobiaceae bacterium, assembly GCA_021775715.1. Taxonomy (GTDB): domain Bacteria; phylum Pseudomonadota; class Alphaproteobacteria; order Rhizobiales; family Hyphomicrobiaceae; genus JAJFHI01. The sequence continues at coordinate 19,082 of JAJFHI010000017.1, forward strand.
GGCGTCACCTGGCAACTTGCCGGACACGTGTGCGAACTGATCGGCGAGCTCTTGCTCCACCTTCGTCTTAATTTTTGCCACCGTCATGCGCTCCTCCGCGCGGAATACCTAGTTGCTAGTCTGGACAGAGTTCGAACCGCCGTTAGGCCGCTTCGAATTCTGCATAGCCAGACTTCTCAAGCTCGTGGGCCAATTCTTTGCCACCAGTTTTCTGGATCTTGCCGTGCGCCAGAACGTGGACTTTGTCAGGAACGATATATTCCAGCAGACGCTGATAGTGGGTAATGACACACATCGCACGATCCGGGCCTCTCAGCGCGTTTACGCCGTCGGCCACAATCCGCAGAGCATCAATATCAAGACCACTGTCAGTTTCATCAAGCACACACAGCGTCGGCTCAAGCATTGCCATCTGCAAAATCTCCGACCGCTTCTTTTCACCACCAGAGAAGCCGACATTTACAGGACGTTTCAACATTTCCATGTTGATTTTGAGAGAAGCGGCGCGCCCTTTGACGACTTTTAGGAATTCTGGCGTCGTGAATTCCTCCTTGCCACGCTTCTTGCGCACCGCGTTAACGGCTGTACGCAGAAACGTCAGACCGGCCACGCCGGGAATTTCCATCGGGTATTGGAATGCGAGGAAGACGCCTGCAATCGCACGCTCTTCCGGGTTCATTTCGAGAATGCTTTCGCCGTTCCAAAGGATGTCGCCTTCCGTCACTTCATAATCATCACGACCTGCGAGAATGTAGGCCAGCGTCGACTTGCCGGAGCCGTTTGGTCCCATGATGGCGTGCACTTCACCTGTCGGGATCGTCAGGTTTATGCCCTTCAGGATCTCTTTTTTATCTTCTTCGATACGTGCGTGCAGGTTTTTGATTTCCAGCATTGTCTTCTCTTCAACTCCGGTTGTCTGTTAACGCCCACTTCATTCGGGCGCTCGTTCATCTCAATTATTCATTTTCTCTCAGCGATCGTCCGAGCCGGGCTCGAACATCTCTCTGTACAACTGTCCATTCCAGCGCCACGCCCACGGGCCGTCGGTCTTTTTGCGTGCGAAACGGCAGAAAAACCAGACGGCGCCAACAAGAGCAAGCGCCCACCCCAGCATGCCGATCAGTCGCGTCTCATCTGTCAACGCCTGCACCCAAGCAATCGAACCCACAGCGATGACGCCGGCAAATCCAATCGTTGCAAGCCATCCCTTCCAATTCGACGGCGTTGCACCATATCCGTGGCGCTTCGGCTTAAACCAATTCTGCTCCGTATCGCTCATGACCCATCACGCTGATTCTTCGTCGTCTATTTTGACAGCCCAGTCAGCGATGCGTTTGAACACGTCCTGATAAAGAGCGTCGGTGTAGAACGGCTCCGATGAATAAACAGGCTCGCCATTGACCAACAACGCGCCATCTTCTGCCGGCTCAACGATGAAGCTGTGAATACCCTTGGTCAGGATAAACATGCCGTCATCGTCTTCAATCTCAACACCAAGAGCTGCCAACGGATTGATGTCGGCCTCATCGAAATGCTCGCTGATCTCCTCAATCAAAAAAGCTGTGCCCAACATCTGATGCTCGATAGCTGCCGCTTTTTCATCGTCCTCCTGCTCTCGTGCCGACAACGTCGCGTTGCGCAGAATGCTAGCTACCGTTTTTGCCGTGTTGCTGCTCATTTTTCACCCTCCGCGCGCGCGACCAGCCCTAGCCAACCGAACCTTCCAGGCTAATGCCAATCAGCTTTTGCGTTTCGGCCATGAACTCCATCGGCAACTGCTGCAGCACATCACGAACGAAACCGTTGACGATCAACGCCACCGCTTCTTCTTCGTTAAGGCCGCGTTGCATGCAGTAGAACAGCTTGTCGTCGGATATTTTCGATGTTGTTGCTTCATGTTCGAAGTGCGCTGTTGAGTTCTTTGCTTCGATATACGGCACGGTATGCGCACCGCACTGGTCACCGATCAAAAGTGAGTCGCACTGAGTAAAGTTGCGCGAGTTAGTTGCCTTGCGATGCGCCGAGACAAGACCACGGTAGGTGTTGTCTGAACGCCCGGCTGCGATGCCTTTCGAGATGATTCGGCTCGACGTGTTCTTGCCGAGGTGGATCATCTTGGTGCCGCTGTCGATTTGCTGGCGTCCATTGGACACCGCAATCGAGTAAAACTCGCCACGGCTGTTGTCACCGCGCAAGATGCAGCTTGGATACTTCCAAGTAATAGCAGAGCCCGTTTCAACCTGCGTCCAGGACACTTTAGAGTTGTTGCCACGGCAGTCGGCACGTTTGGTGACAAAGTTATAGATGCCACCCTTTCCGTCCTTATCGCCGGGGTACCAGTTCTGCACCGTCGAGTATTTAATCTCGGCATCGTCCAGCGCCACCAGCTCAACGACGGCTGCGTGCATCTGGTTTTCGTCACGCATCGGCGCCGTGCAGCCTTCGAGGTAGGACACGTACGAGCCTTTTTCGGCAATGATGAGCGTCCGCTCAAACTGACCAGTTTCTTTGTCGTTGATGCGGAAGTACGTCGACAGCTCCATTGGACAGCGCACGCCCTCCGGGATGTAGACAAACGATCCATCGGAGTAGACCGCCGAGTTCAATGCCGCGTAATAGTTGTCGGACTTTGGCACAACCGAGCCGATGTACCTCTTCACCAATTCCGGATGCGTTTTCAACGCTTCCGAGATCGAGCAGAAGATAACGCCGGCCTTCTTAAGCTCGTCCTTGAAAGTCGTGACAACGGAAACACTGTCGAACACGGCATCAACGGCGACCTTTGCGCCTTGAACGCCGGCCAACACAGCCTGCTCTTTCAGAGGAATGCCAAGCTTCTCGTACGTGGCCAGCAGCTCGGGATCGACCTCGTCGAGGCTCTTTGGTCCTTCCGTCGATTTCGGCGCGGAATAGTAGTACAGGTCTTGAAAATCGATTTTTGGATAATCAACCTTGGCCCATGTCGGCTCCGTCATGGTCTGCCAACGCTGATAGGCATCCAGGCGCCATTCCAGCATCCATTCCGGCTCATCCTTGCGGGCCGAAATATAGCGAATGATGTCTTCGTTCAAGCCTTTTGGCGCACGGACAGACTCGATGTCTGTTTCAAAGCCGTACTTGTACTGGTCAACATCGATATCTTTGACTTGATCGATGGTATCCTGGACCGCTGCCATGCTCGTCTCCTTAACGTTGTTGCGTTTCGCAACTCATCTTTAAATTTCTTTTCAAGCCACATTCCGAACTTCGCGCACGCCACCCATGATGGAAGACCATGCCTGTTCGAAAGTCGCGATATCGTCTTGCGTCGTCGCCCAGCCAAGACTGACCCTTAGCGCCGACGTTGCTAATTCATCGTTCAAACCCATCGCATCAAGTGTTTCCGATCGGGCCGTCTTTCCAGACGAACACGCCGAACCCGCACTTAGAGAAACGCCAGCCAGATCAAACTTGATCACTGAAGTTTCGCCACGCCGCCCTGGCACAGCTAGACAGCTCGTGTTGGCGAGCCGTCGCGCGTCTTTCGCGATCACAACGGCCTCGGGTGTTGCGCGCGATACAAACGCCTCTACGCGGTCGCGCAACATTTCAAGGTCGGCAAACTTTGCTAGATCCCGATGAGCCGCTTCAGCCGCCGCACCAAAACCGGCAATGCCTGAAACGTTCTCCGTGCCACCCCGCCGGTTGCGCTCCTGTCCGCCACCAGTCACGAGCGCCAGTAAATCGACACCGTCCCTAATTACGAGCGCGCCAACGCCTGACGGGCCGCCGAGCTTGTGCGCCGACACCATCATCATGTCGACACCAAGCCCTGTGAAATCAACGAACTGTTTGCCAACCGCCTGGACGGCGTCTGTTAGCACCGTGATGCCAAGCTCGCGCGCAAGTGCTGCCAACTGGCCGACAGGCTGCACAACGCCCGTTTCATTATTCGCCAACTGGACAACCAGCAACTGCTTGTCAGCGGGCTTATTGCCGCCGGTCTGGATGTTTTCGCTGAAAAGTTTTGCTGCTGCGACAACATCAATCACACCGTTGGCATCGACAGGTAACACAACGTGTTTGGCGGCCGATCGCTTGATCGGCAACATCACAGCCGGGTGCTCAATGTTGGCGCCGTAGATTGTTGACCAAGCAGCCGACAACGCCCAGTTCGCGGCTTCTGTAGCGCCGGACGTAAACACGACCTGGGTCGCCTTAGAGCCAACGAGCTGTCCAACCTGTTCGCGCGCCTGATCGATCACAGCGCGTGCTGCACGGCCGTGCGCGTGCACAGAAGACGCATTGCCAATATCACTGTCGATTGCAGCCAACATAGCGGCACGCACCTCGGGACGAAGTGGTGCCGTGGCGTTGTAATCAAGATATGTGCGGTTGGTGGAGGTCATAGTTTTTTCACCTCCTGGGCGCCTATCAATTGGTCCGTCAAAGCACTCACTTTGTCGGCCATCCGCTGATTTGCATTGAACGCCCCATCGACAACGTCCGCCAACGTCACTTCTGAAAGGAAGGTATCAATATGTCGGCCCAGCGCATGCCACAGTCCGTGTGTCATGCATTTGACATCGCCGAGGCAGGCGCCTTTCTCAACGCCGCATCGTGTCATGCGGGTTTCTTCTTCCGCAGCTGTCATAATCTCAGCAACCGTGATCTCACGCGCATCACGCTGTAGGCGATAGCCACCCGTACGCCCACGCGCGCTTTCCACAAGACCGGCGCGGCGCAACAGTAGGAAAATCTGCTCAAGATAGGCGAGAGACAATTGCTGACGCTCAGCCACCGCCGACAACGGGACAGCCACCGGGGCCTTCTTGGCGCCGTCGGTCAAAGTGGTGTGCTTGGCAAGATCGGCCATTGCCATCACGGCGTAGCGTCCCTTGGTATTGAGCTCCATATTTACCGCCACCGGTTCGCTGTGATCGCGCCCCGTTGTGGTGACAAAGCTGCCGGAGACCGGATTGGCTTGCACACGAGGGGCGAGATTGTGCTAAGTACCGCGCGCGATGCCAAAGCCATGGCATCTCGCACTCAATTTTGAACTGTTCTAAACTAAGTTTCGGATATGTAAATCCCGATCTGAAAGATCAAGTATGAGCAGAGCGCCTGGAGGCACTTTTTTTGGTCCTTTAGCAGGTGCCGGGGTCATCAAATTCCGGAAATCGACCCAGTATGCACCTGTGTTTATAGGTATATAGCGCCCAAAATTGTGAACCTGGAGGCCTCCAGGTCCGCCTCAAACGAGAGAAAGTACACCGACCTCAATGCCTGAGCTGATCATTAATGGTCCCGTTGGCCGCATCGAAGCCCGTTATCACCACGCTGAAGCCACAGACAGCCCAATTGCCCTGATCCTTCATCCCCACCCACAATTCGGGGGCACGATGAACAACCAGGTCGTGTACAGCCTTTACCACACCTTCGTTGCGCGCGGATTTTCCGTCCTGCGCTTCAATTTCCGTGGTGTTGGACGGTCGCAGGGTTATTGGGACGGTGGGCCAGGCGAACTCGCCGATGCCGCGTCGGCCCTTGATTGGCTGCAGTCCGTGAAGCCAGATTCGCAGCGTTGCTGGATTGCCGGCGTGTCGTTCGGCACCTGGATAGCAATGCAGTTGCTTATGCGCAGGCCAGAAGTCGACGGCTTTCTCTGCATCGCGCCGCCGTCAAACCTTTACGACTTTTCCTTCCTCGCACCATGCCCGTCATCCGGCTTGATGCTGAATGGCGATAGAGATCGCGTCGTTCCATCAAGCTCCGTTGCGGAGCTGACCGCGAAACTGAAAACACAAAAAGGCATCAAGATCGACCACGAGATCGTGCCAGGTGCCAACCACTTCTTCGAAGACAAGGTCGACGAAATGGAAAAGATCGTCGGTAGTTACCTTGACATGCGTATGTCGCAGGCTGCTGAAGAAGGCGACAAGAAAAAAGAAATCAAAGGTCGTCGCTGAAGACGTCACACGGGTGCCTGTAAGCCGCGGGCACCCACTCCCCCATCGCCGGTTCCCAGAATGGCAATACATTCAAAAGTTGCATCCACTTGCCGGTGGACGCACCATCCGGGACTGTTAACTCGCGCGGCCCAAAGATATAAAAAATTGCACTTTTTCGCTAACGCTCGTTAGCAAAACATGGCTGTAAAGCCAAATTTTCCTGCCCGCAGCGGACAATATTAAAACGTACCCAAATAAACTGCCCAATCGTCGGTTTTCTTTCTTTGCGAGATGGCCCGCCCATCGTCGCGTTGGATTTGTGTATGTGGATGTACTTGCTGTTAACTTTGGCCTTAATTGCTGCCTTCGGTGCGCTGGTTCTGAACTATTTTATTGTGCTGCCACGGCTGCCGTTTCATGGTCGTCTTCCGGAATTGTCGGCAACAGAGCGCGTCCGTGTGTCGGCGCTGCATAGCCACGTCTCGGCCATAGCTAGCCGACCCCACAATATGGACTTTCCTGAAGCCCTCGAAATCGCAGCTAGTTACATCACAGGGCAATTGTATTCGTTTGGCCTCACTCCAAAAGAGCAGGTCTTCCGCGTCGACGGCATACCCGTTCGCAATATTGAGGTTGTGTTCGACCCCGTCACACCAACCAAGGCAACGCAGACGTACGTCATCGGTGCGCACTACGACTCGGCCGAAGACAGCCCTGGCGCGAACGACAACGGATCCGCCGTTGCAGCATTGCTGGAAATTGCTCGCAATCTTCACGGTCAGACGCCGGCCCAAGACAGCTTGCGTCTCGTGTTTTTCGTCAACGAAGAGCAGCCCTACGGCAAGACGCCCGACATGGGCAGCTGGCAACATGCCAAGCGCCTTAAGGACCAGGGCGAACGTGTTGCGGGAATGATTGCGCTTGAAACACTCGGGTACTTTTCAGACAAGCCAGGTTCACAAAGGCTCCCGCCACCGTTTGACCGGATCTATCCAGATATTGGAAACTTCGTTGCGTTCATCGGCACTCCGTCGGCGCGCCAGCACCTTCGCGCTAGCCTCAAACGTTTCCGCCGGCATACGCACTTTCCTTCGATTGGAGCTGTCGCACCTGGCTTTGTTGAAGGCGTCGATCTGTCTGACCACTGGTCCTATTCCGAGTTTGGCTTTCCGGCCTTCATGATCACCGACACCGCCCCGTTTCGAAATCCCATGTATCACTCACCTTTTGATCTGCCCTAAACGGTCGACTATGAGAGCTTGTCGCGCATTACATCTGGTCTTATTGCGCTGACAAAAGACATGGCGAAACTGCAGCCAAAGTCCGCATAACGAACCTCAGAATTTCTCCGTAAGCCGTCCACCGAGCATCGGCTTTGCAACCCCCGTCGTGCCCGGGTAAGTCAGCGCCAGACCCTTCACAACACGTGCTGCAAGATATGCCCACGCCTCGGCCTCCAACGTATCGCCTCGCCAATCAACAGCCTCAGCAGGCACCACGGCATTTTCGACACGCTCTGCCAACATCTGCATGAGTGTCAGATTTTTCCGTCCACCACCGGCAATCACCCAGAGGGTTGGTTCCTGCGGTAGATGTCGCACGGCGCGCGCGATCGTTTCTGCCGTAAATGCCGTGAGCGTTGCAGCAGCATCGCGATCCGGAAGTGCATCAACAGCGGTCGCCGCAAATCCGTTGCGATCAGCTGATTTTGGTGGCAGCTCATAAAAGAAAGCATCCGTCAGCAAGACTTCGAGAGCATCTTCATTGATCGAGCCTCCGGCTGCAAATTCACCAGCTGCATCGTAATCGTGGTTTGTCTTGGCTCGCATAAAATCGTCCAGCAGGGCGTTGCCAGGGCCAGTGTCGAATGCGAACAACTCACCGCGCGCACCGATCCACGTGATGTTTGCCACGCCACCAATATTGACGATCGCAAGAGGCCTTTGTGGGAGGTCTGCTGCCAATGCCCGGTGGTACACCGGCACTAACGGAGCGCCCTGGCCACCGGCTGCAACATCGTCGGCCCTAATGTCGAAGGCGACGGGAATGCCAATCGCTTTTGACAAGATGTCACCGTCACCAATCTGGACGGTCATGCCGCGCAAATTGGTTTTTGGTGGTGTGTGCCAAACGGTGTGGCCGTGAAAACCCACGACGTCAATATCACCAGTGGTCAATCCATTGTCCGACAGAAATGTCGTCACGGCGGCCACATGCAGGTCGGTCAACTCCCGCTCAACATCCCTGAGGCAGCCTGGCCGGGCGGTCCTGTCGCTCAGCCCAACGCCATCCGCCATAGCCTGACGAAGCCGATCACGAAAAACCGCTGTATAGGGAATGGCAGCCGTTGGAC
>JAJFHI010000161.1 GCA_021775715.1 Hyphomicrobiaceae bacterium
ACATCGATCGACCAGGCCCAAGTCGTCATCAATCAGTGGCTCAGGCAGTACAATCATATCCGCCCACATCAAGCTCTCGGAATGAGACCGCCAGTGCCAGAAACTCTAATAGAAATTGGCACATGATTTTGGGGCTGGACATGATAGCTACAGGGCAAACGTCCGCTTCCTCTGCAAAGCGGAAGCCCGCAATTATACAAAAGCAGACATTTTCAAACATGCAGCGTGAAGGGTTCACGGCCCCCTACGTCGAGTCTGCAATTGAATGATTATCGGACTAAGAGGGACGGCAATGAAAGACTGCACATGACCCATTGCAGTCCTGACGGCCTCGTGGAGCGCGCACCCCACTGACAGCCGCTGCTGCAAACAAGCGGACGTGGGGCAAGCCAGAACGCTCATTTTTCCGCGGCTTTAAGCTTTGCGAATGCCGCACCTAATTTCGGACCAATCAAGCAATCGATTTCCTGTTGAGATAGATCCGGCTTGACGCGAAGACAGTCCTGCAATGCAGACAACGCCGCCTCAGTCTGCTTGCGCGCAAGCCTGACGGCAGTCAGAACGACACGCGGGAGATAAGTCTTGTCGTCATTTTGACAGCCTTCTTGCGCCACGGTTTCTGCCTGCTCGGCATTGCCCGTCTGCAAGTAAACGAGCGCCAGAACGGCTCGCCAGACAGCGAGGCGGCTGTCCATCGGACTAACCCTTATGCCGCGTTCAAGCGGCTCGATCGCATCTGCAGCCCGCCCCAGGATGGCATAGGCCGAGCCGAGCGCAGTCCACGCTTGGCCGTTGTTTAAATTGAGGTCAAGGGCCTTCTTCAGCAACGGAACCGCACGTTCGGCCTGCCCCACATCTGCAAGGGCGCATGCCGCTAACCCAACGACGTTCGAATTCATATCATCCAGGTCAATCGCAATCTCTGCCTCCTCAATGGCGTTCTGTACGACTGCTTTGGAGCGTTCCACCAGTCCGACGCGATGGCCCAGCCCCAGAATTAGCGCTAGGTAGGCGTGCGAAAGCGCATTTGCCGGTTCCTGCTCGATTGACCTGCGCAGTAGCGCTGCTGCCTCCTCAAACGTGTTCTGATGCCACCCCTTAAGCGCGAGCAGACCCATTGCCTGAAGGAGCAGTTGTCCGGCGCTGAGTTCACCGGTTTCGCTGCGCAGATCATTATGAATGGTACGCACAATGTGCAATTCCAGAAGCGGGAGAATGTCATGTAGCAGGGCTTCTTGCGCACCGGCGTCGTGTGGACGATCAAACTGCTGCGCCCATAGATGGAAACCATTCTGCGTTTCTATGAGCTGTACATTTGCGCGGAGCTGATCCTGGACCTTTTGCAGACTGCCTTCGAGCATGTAACGCACATTGAACCGGCGCCCGACCTCCTGGGCGTCGACCGACTCGCCCTTCAGGGCAAACATCGATGAGCGCGAGGCAATTGACAGCAGGGGTATTCGGGTAAGGATCGTTGTCAGGCTTTCGACCAGACCATCGGCAATCGGCATCAATGCAGCCTCGTCACCGAAAACCTGAAACGGCACGATCGCCAGCGACGGGCGGGGTGGGGGCACGAAAGCGTTTGCGTGGTTTGAAGCTCGATCATCCGCGTTGCTAAGCTGCACGGAGCCAAGGAACTGGATCCCGCGGCCACGGATGGTCTGGATGTATTTCTGTTCCGTCCCGCTATCACCGAGCGCCTTTCGCGTCGATTTGATGCAACTCGCCACCGTTGCATCCGACACGATGCGCCCCTTCCAGACATGATCGATGATCTCATCGCGGGTGATGACGCGGCCAGTGTTGCGCGACAGGAAAGCAACCAGATCGAACACAAGCGGCTCTACGGGGCAGTACTTGCCGTCCTTGAGCAACGCGAAGTTTTCAATGTCGACTTCGAATTCATCAAATTGGTAGCGCATGGATAACTCGTCGGAACCTGTCTGAAATTAGACCTCTGTTTGTGACCGGTAACGGCTGGAGAACCCAGCATACCCCAGAATGCCGCCAATCCCCATGCAATCTCCAACTTCCCTTCAAGCAGGCCGCCGTTGTCTGCGCCATTTATTCAGGTGTCACGACGGCACCGCCACACCCCTCATCTACTCCGGTGCTGTCACAGTCAACAATCCACGCCCAATGGAGAAACTCAATGAACGCGATTTCAAAATTTAGTCCAGCACCAAATTATACCGCCATCAAGGCGAAACAGAATGCCGCCTGGGGATCAGGCGATTATGCCAAGATTGGGAGCACCCTGCAGATCACGGGCGAAGAAATCGCCGAGGTAATGAATGTCAAACCTGGTGCAAACGTCCTTGATGTTGCAGCCGGCAACGGCAACGCCACGTTGGCCTTCGCGCGCCGCTGGTGCGACGTTACCTCGACCGACTATGTCGATACGCTGCTTGCACGCGGCAAGGCGCGTGCTGATGCAGAAGGTCACACCGTCAAATTCCAGATCGCCGACGCTGAAAATCTGCCCTTTACCGATGGCGCCTTTGATGTCGTCGTTTCGACCTTCGGTGTGATGTTCACGCCAAATCAGAAACAGGCAGCGGCAGAACTCGCCCGCGTATGCCGCAGTGGTGGCCGCATCGGTCTGGCCAACTGGACGCCTGAGAGTTTCATTGGTGCGCTTTTTAAGGTGCTTGGCCAGCATGTGCCGCCGCCTGCCGGCGTTTCGTCTCCAGCTCTGTGGGGAACGAAGGACTGGATCGAGCGCAGGTTTGGCGATGCCTCCAATGCGATCGAGTTCGAGCCGAAGCATTTTCGGTTCCGCTACGGCGCCCCGGCGCACTTCGTAGAGATCTTTCGCACCTACTACGGGCCGGTCCACAAAGCGTTTGCAGCGCTTGACCAGGATGCACAGCACGCGCTCGAGACCGAGATTCTCGATCTCATTGCGCGCCACAACACCGCAACGGACGGCACCATGAACGTTCCGGCCGAATACGCGCAGATTATTATCACAAGAAACTGAGACCGGCCCGCTTCACTAAGTTGATCACGGGCCAACAGCCTAAAACCCAAGGAGAATTGAAATGTTTGCCAAGCTATTGTCAGCAAAAACCGTCCCTGCCGCACCGATCAGCATGAAGGCACGCCAGGAACCGCTCATGCGAACCTATGTGAAGGATCCGGAACAGGCATGGATCATCGATAGCGCGATGACCTCATCGGATCATGTACATGCGGGTGAACCGATCCATACGCAGGTAACTTTCGGCGTCGGCATGCCGGCAAGCCAGCGGATCGGCGTGCATCGCAAGGTGGGCGGGGAATGTGACTTTCCCAATCCGGGCGAAGTCCTCTCCGCGGCATTGGCGAGTTGCTTCGACACGACGATCCGCATTATTGCCAATCGTCTTGGGCTTCCTCTCACCCGCCTACAGGTGACAGCAGATGCGAAGGTGGACGTTCGCGGGACCTTGCGTGTTGACGAAAGCGCACCTGTCGGGTTCCAGACCATCGACGTTCGGGTCAGCATCGAAGCGGCCAATGGCGTTACGCAACAACAGATCGGCATGCTGCTGAAGGCAGCGGAGCACAGTTGCGTTGTTTTACAAACCCTGCGTAACCCGCCGCAGATCAGCTTGAACTGCGACTGCGCCAATTGAGTGGGAATACGTATGAGGGTGTCGCAAACGGCATCCTCATTCTTGGTGGTGATTACGATGATCGGCAGCTGTCGTGTGGCCGGTGTTGCACGAATATGTGCGATCAAACGCAATCCGTCGATCTTTGGCATTGAAAGGTCCACGATTGCGAGATCATAATTTGATGCCTTCTACGTAGCGATAGAAGATCATATAATTTCCATATACGTGGTGACGGAAATCAGGGCCAAGCGTGGGTGCAAAACACACTGGTTGTTCTACGCATCGCAAATCGTTTGACCGCCCGGGGTCAATCGCAGACAGAATGCGGAGGTGGATCTACGCCTGCTTCTCCATCAATGAACTAACATTCAAACCGGACCAATCGATAGGGGCAGGTCAAAGGGGCGGTCAATTGCGTCGTCGCCTGAGTGGTACCAATCAGTTTTTTGGAAATCTATCGACTGCTCGTGACACGTTGTTTTCGTGATTAACCCATCGTGGTCCGTGAATTTCGCAACGATAATCGTGCTGGCAGCTTTGCGTCGGGTTCAAGAAAACCAGCACTTAAAACTGAAACCTGCGGAGCGCGAGTGCGGCCCACCGGTGCGCCTTGATTTCGATCAAAGTTACGAACACTGAATCGTGCCTGTATGAACTTGGTGGGTTGGGCACTGACGCGCGTGTTGTTGTGCTCAATCGGCTAGCATGCGGTATCCGTTGAGTCAGAGTTGCCAAGCACCGATGCTCCCTCCAAGGTTGGCTCCCAATTTACTCGATTGATTGATCAATGCCTCAGAGCGCCTCAAAACCATCTCACAAGGGCATGCCGGATGTCAGATCGATAACTTTTGGAGATCTTCGGGACGTTCTTCGAAAGGGTTGTGCTGACTTTTTAAAGGCGCCCGCTTACGGGCTGTTCTTTGGAGGGGTTTATGCGCTTGGTGGCGTAATCCTGATTGCCGCGATTACAGTTTGGGGCGTTCATTGGCTCGCGTATCCATTGGTCATCGGTTTTGCGCTCATTGGTCCATTTATTGCGACCGGACTTTACGAAGTATCGCGACGTCTTGAGCTTGGTCAGTCCTTATCGTGGCGTGCCGTTCTCAGCGTGGTGTGGGAACAGCAGCGCCGCGAGTTGGGCTGGATGGCGTTTGTGACGCTTTTTGTCTTTTGGGTTTGGATGTATCAGGCACGCACGTTGTTTGTCGTCTTCTTTGGCTCAAAAGGATTCGCGACCTACGACGGATTTGTACAGGCCGTCTTCACAACTACGAACGGCTGGACGTTCTTAGTCGTCGGGCATGTCGTTGGCGCGATCATCGCGATGGTCTTATTCGCACTCACAGTTATCTCATTCCCGCTGTTGCTGGATCGCGAATACGACTTTGTCACCGCAATGATTACGAGCATCCGTGCCGTTGCCGCGTCCCCGGTCGTCATGGGCGTTTGGGGCATATTCGTGATTGTCTGCACGATTTTGTCAGCCGTTCCAGCATTCTTGGGGTTTTTGGTGGTCTTGCCCGTTTTGGGTCACGCCACATGGCACCTCTATCGCTGTGTTGTTGTGCCTGTAGATATTCCTGACAAAAACAATTGAGAAAAAAGGCACGGCCGACTTTGACCGTCGGCTGCGTGGACCTTCGTCTTCCAGCTCCAGCTCCTCCTGAGGCTCAGTAGTAGTTGGACCAATTCAGTGAGGGCAGGACACACCGAAATTCTGGCGCCAAGCACACAACACCCGCGAGCCGCAGAAGCGGCATTTATCGATAAAATCAATGGATAATAGGGTTGCAACGTTCCGCATGCCACCGAACTCCCAATATTCCACCTAGTGCGCAAGCAGGCATTCCGGCCACGCCAATGCTATCTCAATGCATAGTGTTGCATATCAACATCAAGAGTTGACGTTCCAAACAGAGATGAAATTTTGGTCTAAATTCAACTGCTCCCAAGGTGTTCGTTGTCGCTTGGTTGCGCTATGGGAGGGCGGTCACGTTTCGGTGGCAAAGAAAGCTGCGGCATCCGCGTGGCTTCAACTCTTTAAAGGAGGCGTTTCATGCTCACTTTCGGACGGGCTCTGGCCCAGGTGACACGCGCGCTCGTACTTGTCGTGACAATCGGCGTTGCAGCCGTTGCAATCACCACATCAACGGCTGAGGCCGCAGGGAAAACAATGACCACACAATCTGGACTAACGATCACGGACACAACCGTCGGCACGGGCGCGATACCTGAGAAGGGACAGACCTGCGTCATGCACTATACAGGCTGGCTTTACGAGAACGGCGTCAAAGGCCAAAAGTTCGATAGCTCAGTCGATCGCGGCCAACCATTTGAATTCAAGATTGGTGTCGGCCAGGTCATCGGCGGATGGGACGAGGGTGTCGCGACAATGAATGTCGGCGGCAAACGCACGCTCATCATTCCACCTGAGCTCGGCTACGGTGCACGTGGCGCCGGCGGCGTCATCCCACCAAACGCAACGTTGATATTCGATGTTGAATTGCTTGGTGTGAAGTGATGCATGCAGCGCGTGCCAGTGTCGTATGGCGCTGGCGCGCGTTTGGGTGAGGTGTTGGGTTTTATCAGTGAAAATCACGGGAACCCGGAATAATGCGCACGTTGCGGGGATGACGACGGGCAGTGCGTTCCGGAATTGGATTGATCACTTCGTCGGCAGGGCTCACGGGGAGATCAACTTGGTCGTCTGATAAAAAATGTAGTCTTGCCGAATGATCTTCAAGGCTCTCTGCAACAACATGGACAACGCCATCGTGGGATTGAATGCGCCCGCGGATTAAAACAAGTCGGCTTCCCATTGCGACCTTGCGATATTTTTCAAACCTCTTCGGCCAAACAACTGCGTTGGCAACGCCTGTTTCATCTTCCAGGGTGATGAACATAACCCCTTTCGCAGTTCCTGGACGCTGCCGGACAAGCACAACACCGGCAACTATAACGCGCGCACCATCGCTAAGTTCCCGCGACGTTTGCGCCGTAACACACCCAGCTTGATCAAAGATCGCTCGCAATAACGTCATGGGGTGCGCCTTCAAAGAAAGGCGAAGGGTCTGATAGTCTGCGATCACATGTTCGGCGAGAGGCATCTTGGGAAGTTCGATATCCGGCTCGTGTCCATAATCTTGGGTATGGGCTTTGGCAAACAGGGGAAGGCGTTGTGATTTGGAAAGGCCGCGCACTTTCCAAAGAGCTTGTCGGCGGTCAAGACCAATCGAGCGAAAGGCATCAGCGTCTGCGAGACGTTCGAGGGCATGGGGCGAAACGTTCGCAACATAATGGATATGTTCCATGTCTGTATATTTTTCATCCCGTGCCGAAACAATTGCAGTGGCGTGACTCTCACTCATGCCTTCGACCTGCCGCATGCCGAGGCGGAGCGCCTGGCGGCCATCGCCAATGGGTTCAAGCGTATTGTCCCATTCGCTCATATTGACGTCGACGGAGCGAACCTCGGCACCATGCTCGCGGGCATCACGAACGATTTGGGCCGGCGCGTAAAAACCCATCGGCTGGGAATTAAGAAGCCCGCAGGCAAACACTTCCGGACGGTGGCATTTGAGCCAGGAGGAAACATAGGCAAGAAGTGCAAAGCTCGCCGAATGGCTTTCGGGAAATCCGTATTCGGCAAACCCCTTAATCTGATTGAAGCATTGCCGCGCGAAACCATCCTCGTAACCGCGCGCGATCATACGCGACACCATTTTGTCTTCGAAGGTATGAATGGTGCCAGCACGCCGGAAGGTGGCCATCGCTCGGCGCAAACCGTTCAGTTCTGCGGATGTAAATTGGGCGGCGGTCATCGCAAGGCTCATGGCCTGTTCTTGAAAAAGTGGCACGCCAAGTGTCTTGTTGAGGATGTTCTGAAGTTCATCTCGCGCGCCAAAATCGGAAGATGGTGACGGAATGTTGGCTTCCTCCAATCCTTTCCGCCGCCGTAAATATGGGTGCACCATGCCACCCTGGATCGGTCCGGGACGGACAATGGCGATTTGGATAACGAGATCATAAAACTTTTTAGGTTTCAGACGCGGCAGCATACTCATCTGCGCACGACTTTCGATCTGGAATACACCAAGTGTGTCAGCGTTCTGGATCATCTCGAATGTCGCTTGGTCATCTGCCGGAAAGAAGCTCGCTAGATCCCGCTCTTCGCCAAAATGTGTTTGGAGTAGATCCAGACATTTCTTGATGCAGGTCAGCATGCCAAGGGCCAGAACATCGATTTTCAAAATGCCCAACGCATCAAGATCGTCTTTATCCCACTCGATAAACGTTCGATCAGCCATTGCGGCGTTGCCAATGGGGACAACTTCACAAAGCGGATCTTCTGTTAGGACAAAGCCCCCCACATGCTGAGACAGATGCCGGGGAAACCCAATCAGTTCTGAAGATAGAGCGAGGGTACGGCGAAGTGTGAGATCTTGTGGATCAAGGCCGGCTTCACGCACGCGTTTTTCGGGGATGCCGCTGCTTGATGCGCCCCAAATTGT
>JAJFHI010000162.1 GCA_021775715.1 Hyphomicrobiaceae bacterium
TGATCGACGAAAGCATTGAGGAACACCGTTAAAACGCAGCGTCTCCGCTGCGTTTGCGAGGAATAACCGCCACGCCACATTGCCCCCCAGCCGGCTCTGTTATACTCACGCCTATGTCCGCGAATCGTAAATCAAATGGCAAAACCACACCTCCCGGCGAACCGGTCGGCGATCTTTTCGGCATGCCGGAAGACGACGCGCCGCCTTTTGACCTGCCGGATCTGAGTTCCAATACTGACACCGCGCCACCGTCTGACTTTCCAGGCGACCAACCAAACGTACCGTTCGACGACCGCCCTTATGAACCGCCAACCGATATTCCAACATCTGGGTATGACGATGGCGCAACCGATCCAGAGCCAGAACAAGGTCTATCGATTTCGCAACGCGCGACGCTGGCCAGGGCGCCAGCGCAATATCTCGAAGGCCTCAACCCTGAGCAACGCAAAGCTGTCGAGACACTCGAGGGTCCTGTGCTCGTCCTTGCGGGCGCTGGCACCGGCAAGACACGCGTTCTGACCACACGCATCGCCCATATACTAGCAACGGGGAAAGCCTATCCGTCTCAGATCCTCGCCGTAACGTTCACCAACAAAGCGGCGCGCGAAATGAAGTTGCGCATTGGCAATCTTGTCGGTGGCGCTGTCGAGGGTATGCCGTGGCTTGGCACGTTCCACGCGATCGGCGTGCGCATTCTGCGTCGTCATGCCGAACTTGCCGGTCTCAAGTCCGGATTCACGATCCTTGATACCGACGACCAGGTCCGGCTGATGAAGCAGGTCATCGAGGCAGCCAACCTCGACAAAGACCGCTGGCCGGCACGCCAACTGGCCGACCTCGTTGACGGCTGGAAAAACCGCGGCATCACACCGGAGACCGTACCGCCAAGTGAAGCCAGTCAATTCGGCGCCGGTAAAGCGCGTGACCTTTACGCCGCCTATCAGAAACGGCTGAAAGAACTCAACGCGTGCGATTTCGGCGACCTGCTGCTGGAATGCCTGACGCTTTTTCGCAAACACCCCGACATCCTGGCCGACTATCACCGCCGCTTTCGCTACATTCTGGTCGATGAGTACCAGGACACCAACATCGTGCAGTATCTCTGGCTACGTCTGTTGTCACAAGGCTCACCCAATGTCTGCTGCGTGGGCGACGACGACCAATCGATCTACGGTTGGCGCGGTGCCGAAGTCGACAACATTCTGCGCTTCGACAAGGACTTTCCCGGCGCCACCGTTATTCGCCTGGAGCGCAATTATCGCTCGACCGGTCACATTCTGGCGGCCGCAGCAGGCCTGATCCAGAAAAACAAAGGCCGCCTTGGCAAGACGCTTTTCACTGACGACAGCCTCGGCGAAAAGATCGAAGTACGCGGCGTGTGGGATGACGAAGAAGAAGCCCGCAACATTGGTGACGACATCGAGAACCTGCAGCGCGCCAAACACCCGCTAAACGAAATCGCTGTGTTGGTTCGCAAGTCATCGCAAATGCGTGTTGTTGAAGATCGCTTCATCACGCTTGGTTTGCCCTACCGCGTCATCGGTGGTCCGCGCTTTTACGAACGCCAGGAGATCAAAGACGCCATCGCCTACCTCGACATCACGCTGAATGCCGCCAACGACCTGAAATTTGAGCGCATCATAAACGTGCCCAAACGTGGCATTGGCGACGCTAGCGTCAAACGTGTCAGAGCACTTGCCACCGCTCAGCGCATTCCGCTTTTATACGGCGCCCGCAAAATCGTTGAGACGAACGAGCTGCCGGCCAAAGCGCGGCGCTCCTTGACCGAACTCGTCGCCAACATCGAACGCTGGCGAGCGCAAATCGAGACCATGAAACACACCGAGTTGGCCGAACTCATACTCGACGAGAGCGGCTACACAGCGATGTGGCAAAACGACAAGAGCCCGCAGGCCCAAACGCGACTTGAAAACCTCAAGGAACTCGTGCGCTTCATGCACGACTTTGAAAACTTGCAAGGCTTCCTTGAGCACGTCAGCTTGGTGATGGATACTGTCCAAGGCAACGACGGCGATCGGGTCTCACTAATGACAATGCACGCCGCCAAAGGACTTGAATTCGAAATCGTATTCCTCCCCGGCTGGGAAGAGGGTTTGTTCCCACACCAACGCAGTTTGGACGAGAGCGGAACCGAGGGTCTCGAAGAAGAACGCCGCCTGGCCTATGTCGGCCTGACTCGTGCAAAACGACTTGGGAAAGTTTCATTCGCTCAGAACCGGCGCACACACGGCCTTTATCAATCGGCCATCCCGTCACGTTTTGTCGATGAACTTCCCATCGCTCATGTCGAGGTTGCTGAACCGACAAGTCCGTTTGGCGGCGCTTATCAAAACTTTGGTGGCGCGAACACAAACCCTTACGGCAAGAGCCGTTTCGACACTACCAAACCGGCGTTTCAATCCACCTACGACACACCGGGATGGCAGCGCGCCAAAGACCGCTGGAACCGCACCGAAGACGACGATGGAAAGAAGTCCGCAAAACGCAAACCACCTGCGACCATCGAAGGCGAACTGGTCGCACATTCGTCTGGCTCATCGGCCTACAGCGTTGGCGATCGGGTTTTTCACAACAAATTCGGCTACGGCAGCGTTACAGCGGCCGACGGCAACAAGCTGACGATTGAGTTCGAAAAAGCCGGACAGAAGAAGGTCGTCGACAGCTTCATCAAAAAAGCCTGAGAGACTGTCAGGTTGAGTTGCAAGTTGTTGAACAGGCCCAGGCAATAACTTTGAGCGCACCAAGGTGCCTGGCTCTGATTCCATCCAACTTTGAACGCTCTAAGTGAGTTATTGAACCGGCACTTGCCGGTCCTGTCGGATGAGATCCCAGGCGATATTGAGCTGTTTGGTGCGCGCTTCACGCACGTCACGGTCGGTGTCATCACGCGCAAGATCGGGATGCCAACTCATACGCAAACCGTCGACAATCTTCTTCAGCGCCATATCAGTGACCTCTGCGTTGACGCCTAAGACGGCATAGGCCGCAGCCACGTTTTGAGGGACCTGCATGCCAGCGACCCCATTGTGAGCACCACCGTGCGTTTCAGCGGCACTATCAGCAATCCGCCGGATACGCTCGAGTTCGCACGTCAACCGCCGCATCGTTGCTTCGGCGCGGCTTGGAGTTGCACTGCCGTCAGTAATCGTGGCCCGCAACACTGCCTGGCGCTGGTGCAGTGTTTTCAATTCGCTCGTTAGAACGTCGCGTAGTTGAGTTGTTGGCGCCAAGGCCGATACGGCTTCCTCGCTGTAACGCAGGCCGATGTCAACAACGTTTAGTCCAGATTGGAACTGTGTTTCCTGGGTCGTATAGGTCTGCTGTCTACCCTGCTCGGACTTTGGCGATGACCGAAAACCACTCGCTTTAGACCGGAAATAACCTGCCCGCTCCCAGCTCCTGTTTCTGGCCGGACGAGGCGCACGTTTTTGCAAAAGACCGTCAGTAAGCTCGGAAAGCTTGACGCTCACCTGGTCAACCACGCGCAGGCCATTGGCCGCCAATGCCTGGAACGTTTGACCGGCGGCAGCTAAGGTCATCTCGAGCATCGCAGACCAGGACGTTCTGCTTTGACCTGGCGTCCAGCCCGCCGCGCGGTATCCCGACGGCGTTGTTGGCGGCGCCGAGCCACGGTGCGTCGGGCCGCGTGCGTGGGCGTTTGAGCCAACCGCATGACCTGCAGAAACTCCGTCCGCAACACCAGGAACCGGACCTTGAAAAGCCACACCACCGATCGGCCTACTACGCAACTTACGGCCTCGGCCAGCCATGGCAGGCAACATACGTCGACGCATACCGTACCCACCGGCAAAAACCAATGAAGCGAGCAAGGCTGCAATCATTAAGTACGTGAAGAAGGAACCACTATCGCCACCCGTCGTCGCAACACGCGTGCCATCAGCCGGATTGACACTTGTCTTCCAAGCAGC
>JAJFHI010000163.1 GCA_021775715.1 Hyphomicrobiaceae bacterium
TGCCGTGGAGTCTTTGTTAGGCCGGGCGCGCCGCGCTTTGCGAGCCGACCTGGCTTACGATTGGAAAGCATTACTGAATGATGATCCAATATGACGCCGCCGAATTCGAAACATATGAAGTTGAAATTTTTATGAACCAAGCAGTTGTGACATGACAGATCAAAACACCAGTGCAGAAAAATTGACCGCTTTACGCCAAGTCCTGGAGCGCTTTGGCAGCAATACGGATCGCTGGCCCGAGCGGCTGCGCGACGATCTGCGCCAGTTTGTGGCAACTGACAATGCGGCACGCCAAGCATTGGCCGAAGCCCGCGCGTTGGATGATGTTTTGAAATTGGCGCCTGAGCCAGATGCTGATCGGATGTCAGATGTCGCAGCGCGCATCATGGTAGCCGTTGATGAAGATCTCGATGCGCATACTGCTCGTGATTTCAATGCGGCGAGCGATACTGCTACGCCGATTGGCACAGTTATTCCAATGCGGCGCAAGCTATCGATACCTTCTGAGAATTGGCAAACGGCCGCCGTCCTTGCAGCATCATTGGTTGTTGGTGTGTTTGCCGGAAATGCCGGGCTGTTTGATACGATGCTAAGTGGTTTCCAACCGACGACGGTGGCGAGTACGACATCGTCGCCGGAGATGGTGACTGTGCTGGTTGAAGATGATGCCGATGATCTGGCAGATGAGGACTTGCTATGACGGACCCAACACCCACTCCAGATAGCTCGCCAAAGAAGCCGCGTTTCTCGCGACGCTTTATTCGCAGCGCCTTGATTGCGTCGCTGGCGCTCAATCTTCTGATCATAGGCGGAGCGGCCGGTGCGCGCTGGGCGCATCATCATTGGAACCTAGGCGAACATGGCCGCGGTCTTATGGGGTATGCGTGGTCGATCAAAGGTGAGCGCGGTGATGAGATACGGCAGATGATCCGCGCCGGGCGTACGACATTGAAGCCGTTGCGTAAATCAGTTCGTGAAAAGCGCAAAGTCCAACGTGCACTGTTGCAGGGTGAGGCCTTTGATCGAGCGGCGATACGTGCTGCGATGTCCGACACGGCAGATGCCCGGCGTAAGTTGAAGGATACGCGCGCGAACATTTTCCTTGATGCTTTAGAGAAGATGTCGCCGGAAGATCGTGCTGGTTTTCACAAATGGCGCAATCGGCATCACCGCCGCTGGCGTCGCCGACACAGAGACGAATAAGCCGTCTTAAGCAAAGGTTGGCGCAGTACTTTTTTGTGTTTTTATTTATGCTGCGCTGCTTTGCAAGCTTACGACATGGCTATTTAGAAAAGCTCTTGCTGCATGGCGGCATTAAAGACGGTTTGCAGACGACGGGTGCCGGTCGGTTGATGCAGGATCTTCAGCGGTGCGCCTTGCACTTCCAGAAGCGCCCGCGCCAGACACAGGTCCAAACTGTCTTCGCAAGGCAATAGTTCGTTGACGTGGGTGGCCGTGATCTCGATAGCAATGGAACCACCAACCAATTTTGCCGATACGATTATCGTCCCATTGTCGAGAGACGACTTCACGGCATCGCCCAGCATGTTGACAAGGATCTGGCGCTGTGTGATCGGATCGCAAACCACTGTGAGATTGGCGTCGGATCGGTTGATGAAAGTGATGCCGCGCGCATTGGCTTCTGGTTGTAACGTCGACCATGCGGAATGAATCAAACCATCGAGTTCGACAGATTGGGTGGTCTCAGGTGCATCAAGACGCGCCAGAGCCGAGGTCATTGCGAGCGTGTCCTCAGCGGACTTCAGCAATGCCTTGCCGCTGGTACGAATGTGGCGTGTATATTCGTTGTATTGCGGCGAGCCGAGAGGGCCATGCAACTCGCATTCCATCAAATCCGAAAAGCCGATGACGGCATTCAGCGGTGTGCGCAATTCGTGACTGACGCGTGAGGCCAGATCAGTCCAGGCTTGTCCCGGCGTGGTCGTTTGGTCGGCGAAGGCCGGCGCAATGTTTGGCGATGATAGCTTGTAAGTTGTCGTGGTCGCATTCTGATCGTCGTACTCGGCAGTGATGGTGTCTTCAACTGTGTCAGAAGACCCCCGCGCGATGCCTGGAATCAAAAAAGCCAGACATAATGCGATTCCGGTCAGTACAACTGCGGTCTGTGTGGGTGCGTCTGCGACACCGCCGAGCACCACGGTCAACATGGTGAGGTGCATCAAAGCGATGCCACGCAAACCCCAAGACCCCAGTCCGCGCACCTTCCCCAGCAAGGCTCGCGAATCCCATAATTTGCCCCAGGTTTCACCATTGCGACCAGACCGATCCCCCAGATCAGCCGATGCAATATTCCCCCGTAGGTTGGCGGACATTGTCCACGCCATCCTCATCTCCTCGTCGATGTATTTTAATCTGCCCCGGAGTCGCAGCCACCCCTGACTGCGTCTCGAGAATCACTTCAACTGATTTGGTGGGTCTGTGTCGAGGAGTTTAATTCGAATCGCCGAGGAGAAATTAGTTAACGCTATTAACCTTCTAGCATCTTGGAAACGATCTCGTAGACATCGCGTGAAAGGTTCGGGGTTTTGGCGACGCGGCGCAGTGATTTCTGCGCCAAGTTGCGCCGGCCGACTTCTAATGCTCGCCAGCTTTTAAAGCAGCCGAGGATGCGAGCGGCGATCTGCGGGTTAACGTGATCGATAGCCAAAACCTGGTCGGCAACAAAATTGTAGCCGCCGCCATCAGCGCGGTTGAACTGCACCGGGTTCATCATTGCAAAATTTCCGACGAGGGCGCGGACCTTGTTTGGCGCGGTGTGGCTGAACAAAGGGTGCTTCGTCAGTTTCTTGATGTTGTTGAGCGTGGTGTTGCGTGGCGATTGCGCTTGTGCGGAGAACCAAGTGTCGATCACGATATGATCGTCTTTCCAACGGTTGTAGAATGTCTCAAACGCTTTTTTGCGTTCCGGAGAATTCGTCCAGCCGAGCAGAACAAGTGCATGCGCTTGATCCGTCATGTTGCGCGCCTTGCGGAAGTGGTTCGATGCACGTTCGATATCCTTCTTCGTGCCTCGTGACATCAGCAGAGTCAGGGCCTGATTGCGCAGTGCGCGTTTCCCGGTCGCATCAGAGCCGGCAGAAAAGGCGCCGCGTGTCTTCATCTTGTCGTGCAGCGACTCGAGCTGATCGCCCAACATGTTTGCAACGAGGCGCGAAAGCTGGCGGTGCGCGCGAAAGATATAGTCCGGATTGACATTACGGCCGATCTCGCGGGCGAGGTCAGACTGCGTTGGTAGCTTCAACAGCTCCGCTTTGTAAGCAGGCTCGAGAGTTTTGTCGTCGAGGACAGCCTTGAGTGCATTGACGTAACCACGCCCGCGCGTTGTTCGTTTGCCCTTGGACAGCGCTTTGACGATGGTCAGCAGTGTACGCGTTGCATACGTATTTGCGGCCTGCCAACGATTGAACGGGTCGGTGTCGTGGGCGATGAGAAATTCGAGATCGTCGTCGGATAGGTTGAGGCTTAGGTTAACTGGGGCAGAAAACCCACGTAGAACAGAAGGAACAGGTTTCTCAGCGACGTCGACAAATTTAAAAGTCTGCGATGGCTTGGTGACATGCAGGACGCCATCGGCAACCGCACCGTCGCCGTCGAGATCAAGCGGCAGGTCTGCGCCGTCTGAACTGATCAATCCGATTTTGATTGGAATGTGGAGTGGGCGTGGTTTGCCGCCTCCGGTTTTCTCGGGCAGTGTCTGTGTGACTTTCAGTGTCGCTGACTTCGCGCGGTTATCGTACTTAAACTCGCAAGCGAGATTCGGCGTGCCAGGCTGATTGTACCAGCGTATGAACTGTGTCAGGTCGCGGCCTGATGCCTCTGCAAAGCAAGCCAAGAAATCTTCGATTGTTGCGGCATCACCGTCATGGCGATCAAAATACAATTGCAGACCGGCGTCGAAGTCTTGGCGACCCAAGATAGTTTCAATCATCCGGACCAGTTCCGCGCCTTTTTCATAGACTGTGGCGGTATAGAAGTTGTTGATCTCGATATAGCTCTCGGGCCGCACTGGATGGGAGAGGGGACCGGCATCTTCCGGAAATTGGTTTGCCCGCAGC
>JAJFHI010000164.1 GCA_021775715.1 Hyphomicrobiaceae bacterium
GAGATCTTCCCAAAGCAGATCGCGTTCAACTGCATCCCGCACATTGACGTCTTTATGGAAGACGGTTTCACCAAGGAAGAATGGAAGATGGTGGTTGAGACCAAAAAGATTCTCGACCCCAAAATCAAGCTGACCGCAACGTGTGTGCGTGTGCCCGTATTTGTCGGCCATGCCGAAGTCGTCAACATCGAGTTCGAACGCGAAATCGAGCCTCAAGAAGCCCATGAAGCACTGCGCCAGGCGCCCGGCATCATGATCGTCGACAAGCGCGAGCCGGGTGGCTATGTCACGCAGGTCGATGCAGCAGGTGAGTTTGCAACGTACATCTCGCGCTTACGCGCTGATCCCACAGTCGATAATGGACTGGCGATGTGGGTGGTGTCGGACAACCTTCTGAAGGGGGCAGCCCTTAACACCGTCCAGATCGCAGAATTGATGATCAACCGTAATTTGCTGACGAAAGCCGCGTAACGACCTGAAACTTACGGCGACATTATAACATCGATTTTGAGCGGGGGTGCCAGGCAGCCTCGCTCAAACGGCTGACAAAGGTGTCGCGAATTATCAGAGAGCACCGCACCCCAGCGCACAGCTGTCGGTGTAGCAAGTACAGATAATTGCTTGAGAAGTTAGAGGCTTACTTGCCCGACGCCGAAGAGGACATACGATCCATCTTGCCCAATGCCTCAACGATAACATTAAGGTCTTTCAAGAAACGTTCACGCTGCGCTGCAGGTAAAACATCGAGAATTCGCTCATCAACGCGGTGGGCCATTGGGCCAACGGACTCATAAACTTTTCGGCCTTCTTCGGTGAGACGCACAGCATAAGCACGCGCGTCCTCTTTGGTACGGCGACGTTGTAGAAGACCTTTTTTCATCATGCGACGAACAATATCCGCCAACGTCGATCTATCGATGCCTGTCCGATCAACAAGTTGGGTCTGGCTCAATCCCTCGTTGCCAGCAACCGTGACGAGCACTGCGTACTGACGAGGGGTTACATCTCCCGATGACATTTCGGACTGGAAAATATCTCCAGCGCATTGGCCGGCACGATGAAGAAGGTGCAGGGGCGAAGCGCTTAGCACTGAGCCCGAATCATTTTCCAAAACGGATTCTTGAGAGGACATTGTTTCTTTCTTGATTTTTGCGTGAAACCTCAAAAGCTGGCACGTGGGCCCGCCAAATTAAATATTCGCCAGCATGGAAAAACACCTAACACGGAACAGTTCCGACTTTGGTACAATACCAGCGGCACCAAGCCAGAACATACGAATTTGACCTTTCAGTCTAGAGGTAACGACGTTTAACAACTAAAAAAGTATGAATGTGCACAGCATTCTATGGAATTTCCGCCGAAAAATTAACCAATATCCGCTGTTAGACTTAAGTGCCAAAAGCACAAACTATGTAGTTTTCAGCTCGTGCTTTTTCAATAAACCGAGCTGAAAGAGACCAAAAAGCATCGTCAGCGGCATAATCCCAAATACTTTAAAACTCACCCAGAAATCGGTCGTCTGTGTACGCCAGACAACTTCATTAACAACGGCGAGAAACAAAAAGAACCCGATCCAGCGCCACGATAACTTGCGCCAACCTTCCTCGGTCAGTTTAAACACTTCACCGAAAATATATTTTAACAGCGTTCGGCCCGAAAACATGCCTCCAGCCAATATAGTTGCAAACAGCGCATTAACGATTGTTGGCTTCATTTTAATAAACAAATCGTCCTGCAGCCAAACCGTCAGCCCACCAAAAATGAGGACAAAAACACCGGTTACAAGTGGCATGACGGCAATGTGACCAAACAGTATCCGAGAGGCGATCAGTGACAGCACTGTCGCGACCATGAATGCAGCGGTCCCGTAGAAGATGTCGACCCGCGAATTCACAACAAAGAACACCACAAGTGGACCGAGTTCGACCAACAGCTTTAGAAACTGCGGCCCTAGCGGTTGTTCTGATGTGTCAGTCGACCCAGCTGTTGCTTTGCCCTTTTTCGCAGGGTCTACAGGATCATCGTCGGCCTTGATGTCGGTCACAGGACGTATGCCTTTTTTTGCAGTTAAACGAGATGCACGAAGGCATCGGTCCACATCTCAAACCAGAATTCAAGACCGCACTGGCGCCACTGCTGCTCGCAACATTTTGTCTGAGTTACTGCGATCTGTCGACGCTGACAGAGGCCGTGCAAGCGTTGACGTCAGGCCATCTGAAGTCGATCCGCTGGCTTTCGCCGGATCGTGATCATCAGGCAGACGATGTGGTTGCATAAGACGTGTCAGAAACCAGGCATAGAAACCTGACAAAGGCATAATGAAGGCAATCTTGAACAAGATCCAAACATTCACGCCATTCATTTCGTAGCCAAGGATGTTGTAGATTTCGGTGTCAACAAACGACAGACGAACAACTTCGTTAGCCACGGCTGTAAATACGAAAAACCAGGCGAAACTCCTTGTAAAGCTGTCCCAGCCTTTTTGCGTGTAGTGGAATGTTCCTTCAAACACATACTTGAAGAAGTTGCGCTTGAACCAAAGCCCGCCGAACAAGAACACGGCGAACATGAGGTTGAAAATTGTGACCTTGATCTGAACCCACATTGGATCGCCGGTGATGATCGTCAACGCGCCGAAGATGATTGTCACAGTCGACGCAATCAGCGGGAACAATGGCGGTCGACCGAACATGTAGAGCATCACTGCAATTGCGATCACCGTAGTGGCGATCAGTGCCCACGTGCCGGTATTGATATCGTAAGCCGCGTTCACAACAAACATCGTCACAAGCGGACCAAACTCGCTCAAAATATTGACGGTCTGTTTCGCCGTAAATGGAAAGATGCGTTTCAACAAGCTCATGAGCCCCAAGCGTCCTTATATTTCGTTGTCGGTGACGACTTGCCATGCCAACAAACCCGAGCAACCCCGCACCGCGAGCCTGCGAAACAATTCTTGTCGTCACGACCAACCCCGGCTCAACCTTGCGCCAGGGCCTCCGCATAGTCTCGTGGTTGGAAAGGTTGCAGATCATCAACACCCTCACCCACACCGATCGCATGGACCGGCAAGCCATACTTGGCTGCCACCGCAACCAGGATGCCGCCACGAGCGGTGCCATCCAATTTGGTCATGACTAGGCCCGTTACACTGGCTCGCGCCTGGAAAACCTCGACTTGCGCTAGGGCATTTTGTCCCGTCGTCGCATCAAGCACCAACAGAACGTCATGTGGCGCCGTCTCGTCGATTTTCCGCAGGACGCGAATGACCTTCTCTAACTCTTCCATCAATTCGTTTTTATTTTGCAACCGCCCGGCCGTATCAACCAGCAGAACATCGCAATTTTCAGCTCTGGCGACTGTTAACGCGTCGTAAACCAAGCCGGACGCATCCGAGCCGACGTCACGCGCCACAACAGGTGTCTGGGTACGTTCACCCCAAACTTTCAACTGATCAATTGCCGCCGCGCGAAAGGTATCGCCAGCCGCCATCATCACCTTGTGACCGTCCCGCTTCAGCTTTGCGGCCAATTTGCCAATGGTCGTCGTCTTGCCAGTGCCGTTGACGCCAATCATCAAAATGACATGCGGGCTGTTTGCTTTGTTTATCTTGAGCGGCAAAGCGACCGGCTCCAACACGCGCTCGACCTCCTCGGCCAAAACGCGGCGCACGTCTTCCGGCGCAATGCCTTTTTCATACCGCCCTTTTGACAACCGATCGGTGATCTTCATGGCCGTTTCGACGCCGAGGTCAGCTTGTATCAACACGTCTTCAAGATCATCGAGTGTGTCGGCGTCCAGCTTGCTTTTTGTGAATATCCCCGTGATGCCGTCCGACAACCGGGACGATGTTTTCGTTAGACCGCCTTTGAGCCGCTGGAACCAACCTGTTTTTGCCTGTGCCTCCTCAGACGTAGCAGCAGGCGCAGGCGCCTCGGTCTCAATGGGCACCACTTCAGAAACATCCGCAGTCGCAGCCGCAACAACGGTTTCATCCGTCACCGCAGCAGGTGGAGTGTCTTCGGAAACAACAGATTCAGACGAAGACTTGCCAAACAGTCGGCCCATCAGGCCAGCTTTTTTGGGCTTGTTGTCGACCGCACTCATCACGCAGGAACTCCCCGTAAGCGGCGGCCGTCCGAGCCCGTAACAACAACAGTCTGCAAACTACCCGTAACGTTCGCTGACTCGTGACCCGCAACATCGGCCTCAGGCATTTCGATCTCTGCAAACTGCGGTGTGCGACCACGACTTTTGCTTTCCATCAAAACGGAAACCTTGCGGTTGGTCTGGCTATCGAGAAACTTAGCTAGCTCGGTGTCGCCGGCTTGGCGCAGACGTGCGGCCCGGTCCTTACCAACTTTGCGATCCACCTGCGGCATCCTCGCTGCAGGTGTGCCTGAGCGTGGCGAAAACGGGAATACATGCAGATACGTCAATCCGCAGGCCTCAACGATATCGAGCGATTGCGCAAACATTTCTTCTGTTTCGGTTGGAAAACCTGCGATCAAGTCAGCACCAAATACGATGTCAGGTCGGAGTCGGCGGGCTTCTTCGCAAAATTTGATCGCATCCTCGCGACTGTGACGCCGCTTCATACGCTTTAAAATCAGATTGTCGCCCGACTGCATCGACAAATGCAGGTGCGGCATCAAGCGTTCATCTTCGGCGAGTGCGATCATCAAATCCTTATCCGCTTCCACCTGGTCAATTGACGACAACCGCAAGCGGTCAAGCTCAGGCACATGACGCAAAATCTGCCGTGTCAGCTGCCCCAGCGTCGCCGCGCCGGGCAGATCCGATCCATAGGACGTAATATCGACGCCGGTCAGAACAACCTCCCGATAGCCACGTTCGACGAGATTGCGGATTTGTTGCACCACTTCACCAGCCGGGACTGAGCGCGAGGGCCCGCGGCCAAAGGGAATAATGCAGAAAGTGCAACGGTGGTCACAGCCGTTTTGCACTTGAACATAGGCCCGTGCCCGAGTGCCAAATCCGTCGATAATATGGCCAGCGGTCTCGGTTACGCTCATGATGTCGTTGACGATCAACTGGGGGCTCGTTGCAGTTGAAAGCGCTGAAAATGTTGCCGCTTGCAACTTATCATTGTTGCCGATCACATGGTCGACGGCGTCCAATTCTGCGAAACCGTCAGGGTCGATTTGCGCTGCGCATCCGGTGACGATGATCTTGGCGTCCGGGCGTTCGCGACGTGTTTTGCGGATCGTTTGCTTGGCTTTGCGCACAGCATCGCTGGTAACGGCGCAGGTGTTGATGATGACGGCATCATTCAACCCAGCCGCATCGGCATGACTGCGCATGACCTCAGACTCGTACGCATTGAGCCGACAGCCAAGCGTGATCACTTCGGCGCCATCTGTTTTTTTATCATTCATATCTGGGTCAAGACCCTGACCGTCTGGTGCGCGTCTCAATGCCGGCTTCTAGCATGACGCAGGTTCCACTTCGATCTCGCCTTCATATTCAAGTTCTGCCGGACCCGTCATCAACATCCGGTCGTCCTTCGTCCATGAAATCTGCAAAGGGCCGCCGGGCAACTGCACTGTTACATCACGGCCAACAAACTTCTTACGCATCGCGCAAACAGCTGCTGCACAGGCCGCTGTGCCGCAGGCCTTGGTCAACCCAACACCGCGCTCCCAGGTGCGCAGGCGCAATTCTGACGGAGAGATGATCTGCGCAACCGAGATGTTGGCGCGCTCGGGGAAAATCGGATGATTTTCAAGCAGCGGGCCAAAACGATGAAGGTCATAGGCATCAACATCATCGACCCAGAAGACGGCGTGCGGATTGCCAACGTTAACGGCTGACGGCGAATGCAAAACAGGATCGTCAATCGGCCCGATCTGCAGCTCAATACCGCGCGTGTCCCGAAACTCTTCCGCCAACGGGATCTCATCCCATGCGAACCGCGGTACGCCCATATCCACCGTGACGTCATCGGCGCCATTGAACGTCGCCGCCAAGACACCAGACCCTGTCTCGACCGTCGAGTTTGGCTGACCGGTTTCTTCCGACAACAGCATAGCGACACAGCGCGTGGCATTCCCGCAGGCTTCGACTTCCGAGCCGTCGGCGTTCAAAACGCGCATGTAGGTGTCAGCCTTGCCGGAGCGCTCAAGTACGATAACCTGGTCACAGCCTACGCCAATGTTGCGGTCGGCAATGAACTCGGCTTCTTCCGGGCCAATGCTCAACAGCTGTTCGCGGCCATCAAGCACAACGAAATCATTGCCGAGACCGTTCATTTTACGAAAACGTATGGTGGATGGAGCCGTCATAGGACCATATATGGCGAGATGCATCAAAAACTCAATCACACAACAGAGCGGCGGGCACTATGCCAACAGCAACTGCTGGTTCACATACACCTTCTGGACCTATGCCTAATGCCACAGCATCGGTCTGGGTCAACAAATATCTAG
>JAJFHI010000165.1 GCA_021775715.1 Hyphomicrobiaceae bacterium
AAGTAAAGTCGCGATCCCGATCAACGCCTGCAAGACGACACTCAAGCCGACAATCCAGGCGGACACTTGTACCAGTCCTCCGCCATGGCTCATGCTCACCCACACAGCGTGACAGAGGGCTGCGACCAACAAAAGATAAGCCGTCATGCGGTGATTGAATTGAATGGTTGTGATGTTCTCAAAAATGTTGAGATACCAGGGTGACAACTGAGTGAGACCCGTCGGTACAAAGTCACCGTCCATCAACGGCCAGGTGTTGTAAGTGAGGCCTGCTTTTGTGCCAGCAACAAAGGCTCCCAACCCAACCTGCAGGAACACGAGGCCCACCACGACACTAGCGCTTGCAACAATCCAGCGCGGCAATGCCGCGGGGACGGACGCTCGCGGTGCGCGCGTATCCAGTACATCTAACCCAACCCAAATCAGAGCGGAAAGAATGACAAACGCGAGACTGAGATGCATCGCCAGCCGGTACTGACTGACATCAACGCGATCGACCAGACCGGACTTCACCATGTACCAGCCGACAAATCCCTGCAGAGCGCCGAGCAGTAAAATAAACACCAACCGAAGCTTGAAGCCTGGCACCAAGGAACGCGTCATCCAGAACAAAGCGAGCGGCACAGCAAAAGCGAGACCTATAAAGCGGCCAAGGAAGCGGTGTCCCCACTCCCACCAAAAAATAACCTTGAATTCCTCAAGTGACATGCCGGCATTGACGCGTTCGTATTCTGGAATCTGTTTGTATTTCTCAAATGCATCAGCCCAGTCCGCGTGCGAAAGCGGCGGGATGGCGCCAAGCAACGGCTTCCACTCGGTAATAGAAAGACCTGAATCCGTCAGCCGCGTCGCACCGCCAACAATGATCATCGCGAACACAAGCGCCGCGACGAAAAACATCCAGACGGCCATCGCGACCGGGCGACCGGCCTCATCAAGTGAATGAAGATGCGATTTCTTCGTATCTGCGACCATTGTGCTGGCGTCCTTTTGACAACATTGCTTGGTGTGATACGTCGACAATCAAACGAGATCAATGCGCCGAAGATGCGCAGCCATTCGACACAATGCCGCCATCGAATGAAGCTGGCCAATCAGCAGGCTGCCCGACCCTAAGGAAACTTGATGAAACAAAGCAACAGGAAGCTCCTTGGCACAATTGTCCTGTTTGTCTTTCTCTCAGTTTACGCGTTATTGGCAATGTTCGTCGCAGTCGCGCTTCAGGTCAACGCCAGCCGGTTGGTTGAGCTGGCCTACTACGTTGTCGCGGGTCTGATTTGGGTCATCCCGGCAGCCGGTATTATTTCGTGGATGTCGAAAGAAGACGAGTCACCGAAGACAGATGCCTGATGAGGACGGAGGCTTTAAGGTTGGACGACCTGTGGGTTTCTCGCGCTGAGCAGGCGTTGCGCCGCCGACCAAAGGGCAAACGGAACGCCGCTCATCATCACCTTTACATAGTGGCGTTTCTGGAAATCGCCGTTGAGTGAAAATCGTGGCAGCGCTGTCAATTCATCGACGTGCTCTGCGTGCAGGAGCCCCTTTCGGGTTGTCACTGCCGTCTTCATTCCAAGTTCCCGCGCCAGTTCAAATTCTCTCGGGCCCGCCGCATCTGCGCTTCCGTATGGGTAGCTGAAATGATGGACCGGTTGGCCAAGCACGTCTTCAAGGCGACGAATACCGTTCGCCATTTCCCTTTTCGCTTCTTCGCTCGACAGTTTTGCCAACGCAAAGTGGTTCACTGTGTGGCCACCAATCGTCACCAACGGATCAGCGGCAAAGTCTTTCAACTCATCCCAACTGAGCACGAGTTCTGAAGCCTTTGCGGTCGGGTCAATTCCAGCTCCGTCGGCCAACTTTGCAACAACTGCACGGGCGCGGGCTTCCGGAATAGATCGCAACCACCAATAGACCTTTTCGAACGCCATATACTTCTCGTCTGCGGTCCCCGTCTGAAACTGGCTGACTTCGCCGTACATTTCGACCGTCAAATCAGCGACGTTACCAATGACGTCCTCTAGCGTTAGCCACCACAGATCGGCGTTGCCGGAGGGAAATTCACTCGGAACATATACTGTGAACGGCAGGTTTCGCTTCTTGAAGATCGGATAGGCATAGTCGCGGTTATCGCGGTAGCCATCGTCGAAAGTAAAGCAGGCAAACGGGCGCTGAGTGTTCGAACTGGCAAGGCGTTCAGGCACGTCATCCAGCGCGATCACATCGTAGCCGTCCTGGACGACCTGGTCGATAACACATTCCAGAAAGTCTGGTGTCACTTTCAAAATGCGATTGGGTTCGAAGTCTTTCGGCGCATCAGGACTGACATGATGCAGCATGAAAATGATGCCGCGACCGCTTGCGAAAGGAGCCGCTACCCGTCCCAATCCTGAATAATGCAGGGCGGAAAGAGCCGTCTTAATAAAAATATTTGCACTCAAACTCATAAAACCGTCTCACCCCGATACGCGCGCCGTCTGCAATATCCAAAACTGGCGCCTAAAAGACAAATCTCAAAGACATGCGGCCAGCGCTGCAAGATCAATGCAACTCCGGTCGGACGTTATTGAATATGGGAGAGAGGTAACTTCGTGGTTAACAATAAACTAACGCAAACCACAGTCACCGTCGCCTCAGCTTGGACGAATCTCGGTTTCGACCTTTGGCACGCCAACCCGAACAATACGCTGCGCCGGATTAGCCTCAGCACCGCCGCGCTCAAAGCGCACCAGAGCGATGTCGGCAACTTCGAAGCCAAGGAATGTGCCTGGCGGATCCTGGATCACTGACACGCCGCGCTTTTCTTCACCAACAATCACACCAGCGTCGAAGCGGCCTTCGATTGTTTCAAACAAGTCACGTGCTGAATCGTAGCCGCCAACCACAACGATATGATCGTAGGCTTCATCAAGTGCGTCGAGCACAAGGTTTAACTGGTCTGGATCAAGCGCTGACGATCCATCGTTGATACTCGCACCGCAGGAAATAACATGAAGATTTCCGTCGGGAACCTGCTTGATCGTCTGTTCGAATGTCGCTGCACCCGTCAGAAGATCTGTAATGCCAGGTGAAACCGGCAAGCCGATTTTCTGCACAACGCCTGTTCCATCCAGGCTCCAGTCGAGAAGAATAACATTGGCGCCAGTTGCAGATAGGTTGGCTGCCAGATCAACAGCTTCGCTGCCGGCATCAAGTGCGTTGTTCTCTCCAGCCAGGAGCGTACGAAACCCACCTGTTCCTGGGGCAGCCGACTTGATGTACGACGTCAATGCCGCGACGTTACCGACTTTTGTTGTTTGGTCGCCTGCTGGCGGCGCAACGTTGATCGAACCGGGAAGAACCGGGCCATCGTCAGACAGCTTTGCGGAAACAGCAGCAGCAGGATGGCGGACTACGTTCACGTGCGCTTCACCGTCATCATAGTAGTCGAGTCCACCAGACGGCGGCATTCCGCGTGAAATCGAACCACCTCTTGCGCCCCTCATCAGAGCTTTGGTGACAATCCAGGCGAGACCAAGCAAGAATGTTGCAAGGGTCACCAGACCTGTCAGCGAGCCTTTCTTTGGGAACACCGGAACACTAGCAGCACTTGCCTTAGTCACGATTTGCGTTTCAACCGAGACGACGTCCTTGACTGCACCGCGTGCGATTTCAAATTGAGCCAGCAAACGTTCAAGCTCAACCTGCTTCGACTTGGCGATAGCTTCGAGGTCACGCAGCTCAACCTGATCACCGGTTGTATCGACGTTGCGGCTCTTGATTTGTGCAAGATCGCGTTTTATCGACTGTTCTCTAAGCTTGGCAATGCGCGCCTCTTTCTCAAGGCTGTCGACAACCTTGGCGATCTCCGCCTTTAGCTGCCGCTTCAGGCCTGCCAACTCTGCATTGACACGGCGCATATTTGGATGACCAGGCAGCAGCGTAATCGAGAGTTGCGATTTTTCCCGCTCAAGGCCGACGCGCTGATCGGAAAGCGTCTGGATCAATGGCGAGCGCAAGACGTCTGCGTTGGCAGCTGCACTGCCGCTACGCGCCAGTTCACGTGCAGATTTCGCGCGAACTTCGGCTTCGCTGCGCTGTCCTCGGACACTTGATAGTTCCTGCGTCAGCTCAGCCATTTGTTGTTCGATTGCCGTTGTACGCTGGTCGCCGCGTCCAGTTGTGTCAGTCTTGACACGCAGTCCACGCACTTTGCGTTCTGCATCTACCAGTTCCGCGCGAAGGTTGGCGATCTTCGGCTTCAGTGTTTTCAAAACAGCTTCCGCATCACTACTATCCTGGACGGCGAGCTGAGATTGATAAGAACCGACAATCGCATTTGCAATATCAGCTGCCAATTGCGGATCTGACGAAGAAAACCGCGACGCAATAATGCGGCTTTCCTTCGGTGTATAGACTTTCAGACGGTTGAAGTAGGCTTCAAGAACCCGGTCCTGCGTTGTTTGGCGTTCGTCCGGTCCGCCAATGCCGACCATGCGCAATAACCCACCGAGCGCATCATTGGCGCCAAGCGCACTATTGAATTCCCGGTTTTCTGCGAGGTTGAACTTCGCCGCAATCTTCTTTGCAAGATCGCGGGACTTCATTGCCCGAACGTGCGTGTTGACGGCTTCCTT
This sequence comes from Hyphomicrobiaceae bacterium, assembly GCA_021775715.1. Classification (GTDB taxonomy): domain Bacteria; phylum Pseudomonadota; class Alphaproteobacteria; order Rhizobiales; family Hyphomicrobiaceae; genus JAJFHI01. The sequence continues at coordinate 4,614 of JAJFHI010000165.1, forward strand.
GTCGAGTCGCGCCCTCACAGCGTCAGCGTTGCCGGTATCCTTATCCGGATCGACGAGAATGTTAGGTTTGCTTTTGGCTGTCACCTTCACTTCAGCTTCCGAAGTGAACCGCGGTGCGATCATCGAGAGGACCGCAAACGTGAGACCGCCCAAGACGAGGCTCGTGATCGCAAGCTTTGGCAAGCCGCGACGGACTTGTCCAAATACAGATGTGATGTCGATGTCGTCGGGATTTGGGTTGCGCATGGGACCGCTCAAT
>JAJFHI010000166.1 GCA_021775715.1 Hyphomicrobiaceae bacterium
GCAGCTCTTGTCGCCGACCTTATTGTACTGCCAGCAATCCTCGCGGCGTGGAACAGGCCTAACCGCCGCTGAAAGTTCTGCAAATCCCGCGACTTTGACTCCGCACTTAGCGGCGAAGCGAAACGCTGGCTGTCCCATCATTGCCGGACATGTACATGCTGATCCGGTTTCCGCGCACCGTCAGCGTCACATTCCCGCTGGTGTTATGTTCTGCATTCTGAAACGATCCGCTGAACTTGTTTGCCGATACCGCCGTCAGAGTGAGGGTCTGATTTGCTTTGCCGGATGTTGCTGCACACTTCGCTGTCATGGAAAGCCGTTTGCGGCTTTTCTGTTTAATCTTCACACGACATCGCACGACTTCTCTATCGCCGATCAGAGTGACCAAAGTCCCTCCGCCCCTCCAGGAGCCTGAAAGAGTTCCCGCCCAGACCTGGCCGGGACCAACTAATACGCTGAGAACGAGCGTCGCTAAACCGACGCGTGAAAAGGCATTCATCGTCTTTCCCTCGGAGGTTATGACGCAGAAACAAAGCAATAGAGCCTAAACCTACCGCACAGTTACGTTGCGCGCCACTGTGGCAATTTTTTTTACAACACGCGGTTACCAAGCGTTCATCACCTACATCGCAATCGACTCGTGGCCAAGCGACAACGGCCAGTTTCGTTGCAACGCATCATTTCGGATTCGCTGAGAATAATAAACAGCGATTGCTTGAACGGGGAAGTCCCGCGTCATTTCACAAGCTTATTAGCGTCCAATAAACACCGAAATTAGGATAATTTTCGCATTTTTTTTGATTGTTCGAGACAGCCCCGGCACAACATTGACCATATCTGCCCAAATTCCCTCGTGATCATCTGTTCAACGAGGTATGCATAAGACAATTGCAGGTAGGCCATTCATTGCGGATAGAGGTTGAAGCATGATGACAAGAACCAAATCTTACTTTTCCGCCAGCGTTAATGGAATGCTGTTGCCAGTGCTGACGCTTGCTGTTGGGTTTGCGCTATCGACGCCGCAGGCGTCGGCACAACCGCAATCCAGAATTGTCGGTTTGTGGCTGGACCATACAGGTCGTGGCGCAGTCGATATTCAACCATGCGGGAATGCCTTGTGCGGGGAACTTATTTGGCTGGCCGATCCTTTTACGAAATCTGGCAAACCGTTGTGGGACGCCTACAATGAGAACCCCGCCAAACGGAAGAGACCAATTTGTGGCCTTCAAATTATTAGCAACGTACAAAAGATCGCCAAGAACCTCTATGACAACGGCAAGATCTATGGACCCGAAAAGGGTAAGAGCTTTGACGTTGAGCTGCGATTGATCGCGGCCGACCGGTTGCAAGTTACGGGTTACGCAGGACTGAAGATCTTCAGCGAAGTTTATCTTTGGAAACGGCTTCCCGAGACACACCCAATACGAACCGGGGGCAAGTCCTGTCACGATGCTGTATACGAGCCATCTTGATTAATCCCGTCGTGGCATCACACGATGTGTCGCCACCGTCCTGACGGCCAATGCAATGATGGAGTAAACCTATCGGGCTAACCGGCCTCACTGCGAGGAAGCCAAGCGGACCACCCGCCCCATGATGTAATTTCTTCAGCTCCATTCAGTCCGCAGCTTTTGCAGATGAAGCCTTTAGCTGATGAGCCGTCGGCAAGCGTCAGCATGCCAATGCCGAGCAGAGCGCCGACATCGCAAAAATGGAACCACGTGCCGTTGAGCCCAAGAACCGGATTGGGCAGCTCTTGCTCAACCCACGTCATAGGTTTGAAGGCCCAGCGCCTGAAAAGGGTAAGTGAATTTTCCGGGATTATTTCAAACAGGTCGTCGTTACTAGCTCCCAGACCCGATTGGAAACGCCTGCTCCCAGCTTGTCCCATCACTGTCGGCTAGAACTACGCGCAACTCTTGCGCGCCGTTGGTGCGGTAGTCGAAATCAATCTCCGGATTTTCCGACAACGTAATCGAGCCCGTCATTTCAAAGACGCGCTCGTCACCCTGTTTCACTTCCAGGTTTGAGATCATGCGCAGGGGAATATAGAGAAGCGTTTGTTGATCAAGCGCCATGCCGGTGTGGTTGGGGTGGCTGATTTTCAATTGCGCTTTCGGGCGCAGCACTGTCGCCGCCGCTGTTTGTGTTTCTGGAACAAACGACATCTTGCCCATGTTGGCCGCAATATCTTCCGGGTTGCCGGTTGGTGGTGCGGAGCATGCGGCCTGCCCACCGGCAAACTTCACATGCCGTGACGTCATATAGAGCGCGCCGTCGCTCGCCTCGACAATAGCTCGAAGCGCTGTGCCAGTGTTGAAACGCAAGTTGAGCGCCATGTTGAGTTGTGTGCGGTCGGGGCCGAGTTTGAAAACTGCGGCTACAGGAGACGGATTCTCGTCAACGACAAACGTTACCGACTTTATCGTGCGCCCGTCAGCCAGGTGCGCCTTCAATACAACCGGCACTGCGCGTTGATCGTCCGGCCTGGTCGGTGCGTTGAGCTCAACCAAATTACCAGCAGGGAGGATCTTGCGATCGCCAAAAACATCAGGTTTGAGATCTGCCCATGTGCTGCCGTCGCTTTCGGCACGCGCCATGTCAGACGACAGTGGAGCAAACGCCAGTACCAGCCCCAACAGACATAATCCAAACCAAACCGTTGCCGGACGAAAAGTGTTCGTAAGCATCGCGAAGTCCCTAAATGCAGTATGATTCTAATTCTTTCGTCGCATAACTTTCGCTGGAAATTAGATCGCGGTCAAGTTTCGGCGTGGACTAGCGCGCGGCAGCCGGGCGCCACCCAGCCGCCACGGCATCACGCTCAGAGCAGAACCAGCGTTCACCGCGTGATTTCGATACCTGGACCCTGTCGTACCAAGGGCTCCACGGGGCGTGGTAAATCCGTCCGTTTCTCGAAATGTTGCCTTTGATGGCACATCCGTTCGGCGCGACGTCCGAGGCGTTGGCCCAACGTTTACGTCGATACTCCCAGGCTGGCTGGGCGAAACGATTACGCTCAGAGCCCGTCCAGATCCCGCGGTGGTTGCGACGAGCGAAGTCTTCCTCAGCCGTATACCTCTTGGAATACTTCACAAACGCCCAGGCATAGCCCTCTTGAACCATCGCTTTGTTGATTTCCTTGGTTCCGACAAAGCAAATACCAATCATTCGGCCATATTTACCGACGCCCTTATTCACACATCTCACGGCGCGGCGGGCAATAAACCGCTCCAGCCAGCGCGTCGCCTGTTTGCCGCAAGCCCAAGTGCCAAACCACCTCCGCGGGCACTTCTGCGCTGCCTCAGGAGCGTCAATCCCTTCGAGACGGATGCGCTTGCCCGAGATCTCCAGAGTGTCACCGTCAATCACGCGCACATAACCAAAGGCGTCGCCCGACGGTGCCATGCGGCTGGTGACAGATCTGGAATGTGCAAAGTTTGCCGTAACGACGCTCAGCAGCATCAATGCCGAGCATCTTAGAGACACAAAAAAGGTTGTATGTCGTCCAAATAAATCGCGCATAGGTTGAATGTGCCATCGAGGCAGGGCACAACCAAGGCGTTAATGTGTCACAATAATACAACCTTGTGATGTATGTGCCATCTAATCGCGTGTGCGCGCTCAGTACCCCGCCGTATCGACGAATGACGGTCAAAGTTGAATCGTTTAGGGAACCCTCTGAACGGTTCAGCCGAAATTGATCAGTCCCACGAGTGCAGCGGACAACAACGTCACGAGAAAGCCGATGATCACGGCTTTGGGGGCCAGAGATACAATCTCGGCACGTCGCGTGGGGACCATGGCGGAAAAACCACCGATCATAATTCCCATTGATGCGAGGTTTGCAAATCCGCACAGAGCATACGTCAGTATCAATCGCGACCGTTCAGACAATGCGCCGCTGGTTTGCTTCGCAAGCTCGAAATAGGCGAGAAATTCATTCAGAACGAGCTTCTGCCCAAGAAGGCTACCGGCCGTGCCCGCTTCTTCCCAGGGGATACCGATAATCCATGCCAATGGTGCCATGACGACACCAAGCAACCCCTGCAACGTGACCGATAAACCGAACGGCCCCACAATTGCTGCCAGGATGGCGTTCACAAGCGCCACGAGCGCGACGACGACGATCAACATCGCGCCAACCGTTGTCATAAGACGCAAGCCGTCAATGGTGCCCTGGGTGATGGCATCCATGCTGCTCGCAGGCGCGTCATCCAGAACCATTTCAGCCGCTTGCGATGGATCACTATCTTCATAACCTTCGGGCACCGCGAGGCGAGCCAACATTAAGGCGCCTGGGATATTCATTGCCGAAGCTGCCAGGAGATGTCCTGCGGAGCCCGGCAAAATTGGGGCAAGAACAGAGGCATAGATGGCCAGCACACTGCCGGCAACCGTCGACATTGTGACGACCATCGTTGCAAACAAATGCCCGCGCGACATCCGCGCGAGATATGGCCGGATCATCAACGGAGCTTCCACGGTACCAAGAAAGATGCTGGCGGCGGAAACAGTCGCTAGAGGTCCCGAAATTCCAAGTCCGCGACGAAGCAGGAATGCAAAACCTGCCACGACTTTCTGAAACACGCCCCAGTGATAGAGCAGACGCACGAGCGCGCTCAAAACGAGGATGACCGGCAGCATTTGGAACGCAATCAGCACCGTATTCTGCGGCTTTTCCACGGCAAATGGCGAATCTCCACCAGCCAGATAGCCGAACAAGAACTTCGTGCCCTCCGACGTTGCTGACTGAAGGGCGAAAACCGCGTCAGTCAGGGCAGTAAACACGGCGCGCATGAACGGCACATGCAAAACTGCCAAAGCGATCACGATTTGGGCGATGAGTGTTAGGCCAACAAAAACAAAAACCTGACTTGGTTTCACAGCTTGGCGGTCCTCAGAGCACAACCAGACCAGAAACGGCAATGTCACCACACCAATTAAACTCTGTAACGCCAATGCCATGTCATCCCCCAAGGCAAGCTGCCGGTGACCTGCCAACGATTAAAACCGGACGATCAAAGCTCTGAATACCACACACCCGTGATTCCCTCTGTCACACCACGGTGCCGCAGAGCCTGAAAAAGCGGTATGAAGAGAATGAGAAATAACTGCTTTGAGAAGATGTCGGCTTTTGCCGGACAAATTCTTAGACTATGTCTCCGTTGTGACGTGGCTTCATTCTAACAATGCAGCCGATGAAATCATGGTTCGGTATCGCTGTGCGCCGCACCTCAATCGAAGAGCTCTGTATGACAAACCCACCTTCACCGGACCTGACAGCGTATCGCCCTCAGGGCGATCAGCCTCATCCTCCAGGTCATCCGCCAGGCTCAGGTCGCAAGCGGCCGCCGCCAAAGCGGCGCCGACGCGGGTTTGGCATTATTGGTTGGTTGGGTTTCCTGGTCTTGGCGCTCTTTGCTGTTGTCGTCGGTGCACTGGCCGTTTTTATTGCAGCCCCACCAACAGATTTCATTCGCGATCAAATGATCACCCAGGTGAAAGAGAAAACCGGTCGCGATCTCACAATCGCAGGCCCTGTCGGCATCACAATCTTTCCCTCGCTTGGCGTGTCACTGAAGGATGTTTCGTTGTCGTCCAAACCCGGAATGGGTGGTGCACCGCTGACGACGATGTCAGACCTCAACGTTCAAGTGAAGCTGCTGCCGCTTTTGAAGAAGCAGGTCGAGGTCGACACCCTGGTTCTGACCAACCCCGTGTTTAATTTGCGCGTTGATAATCAAGGTCAGCGCAGTTGGGATTTCGCCCACCTCACCACACCACGTCGCATTCAGTTGGCTGATGCAAGCGCCAATTCAACGTCCTTCATAAAGCTTGCACAGGCTAACACTGGAGCTACTGCAACATCCGGAGGCAATGCCATACCACTGGAGCAGGTCGCTCTTGGTGATGTGCGGATCATAAACGGTACATTGAATTACGCCGACGCAACGTCGGGTGCATCGCAATCAGTCAAAAAGATCAATGTCGCTTTGGCGCTTGAAAACCTGGCAAGCCCGCTTGGGGCAAAGGGCGATCTCAACTGGAAAGCTGAACAGATCGCATTCGACGGCACATTAACGTCACCAAAACAGATCATGGACAAGCAACCGGCCTCCGTTGATGTGAAAATTACGAACCGCCGCTTCGCCGCTAACTACAAGGGTAAGATGCACCTCGCGGACGCGCTTGAGCTTGCCGGCAAAGTCAATGCCAATGTTCCATCCGTCCGCGACCTTGCAGGATGGCTTGGCACCAAGTTGCCGCCGTCCAATGGCTTCGGTCCGATGAAGCTAAGCGGCAACTTGACCGCCAAAGGTCCGACCTATGCGCTGTCAAAAGCCACGCTAGATCTTGACGGCGCCAAAGCGACCGGCACTGTTTCAGTCGGGACAGGCGGGCAACGTCCGAAGATCACCGCCAACCTCAATCTTTCGCAGCTCAACCTCAACACTTACCTGAGTGGTGGGACGGCGGCGCCGGGGGGCACTCCAGCTCCGGCCGCAGGAAAAAAACCCGCATCAATTGATGACCTTCTGGCTGACCCAGATGAAGCGCCGGGGCCGCGCGTGAAAGGCTATTCGCAACGCACTGGATGGAGCAACGCTCCGATTGATATGTCGGCACTTGGCCTTGTCGACGCCGATGCCAAACTCAATGTCGGCAAACTGCTCTATCAAAAAATCAAGGTCGACTCCACGAAGCTCGCTGTAAAACTAGCGGCGGGGAAAATGCGGGCCGACTTCACCGAAGTGAAACTCTACGGTGGTCAGGGCCGTGGCGTTGTAACGCTTGATGGCAACAAGACGCCAACAGTTGGTGCCAACATCGTCGCAAACAACATTGCCGCGTTACCGCTGTTGACCGATGCGATCGATTTCAAATCGGTTGAAGGCAAGGGCAACTTCACACTTGCTATTGCGGGACGTGGCCGCAGCCAACGTTCGCTGATCGAAACACTAAACGGCAACGGGTCATTCAAATTTAACGATGGTGCCCTTGTCGGTTTCAACATTCCGGCAGCTTATCGTGCATTGCGTGGTGGTCAGATCCCGGACCTTAAGGCTAAATCGACAGAAAAGACCGACTTCAGCGCTTTAACAGCAACTTTCAAGATCCAGAACGGCATTGCGACAAACGACGATTTGTCGATGTTAAGTCCACTTTTGCGCGTCACTGGTGCCGGACGTGTGCTGCTGCCCCAGCGTCAGGTTGACTATCTCGCGCGCCCAACGATCGTAAGCAATCTTACCGGCCAGGGTGGTGACGAGGCCAAGGGTCTTGAGATCCCGGTGCGTATTGTTGGGCCCTTTGAAAAACTCGAATTCAAACCACAACTTGGCAATGTCCTGAAAGACAAGCTTCTCAAAGATCCCGGCAAGACGGTCGAAACGATCAAGAAGCTGACCGACAAATACAAAGGCAAGAAAGCCAACGAGATCATCAACGACCTAATTGGCAAGGACGACGGCAGTGGCGAAAAGAAGATCGACGCCAAGAAGCTACTGGATAATTTGTTTCAGTAGTTTTGCCTCACGCGCCGTACCGGCTGAGCAAAGCTCAGCCTGGCGCTCCGGCGGGGCGCTGCATCGCAGCGGGTCGCGGTGCTCCCCGGCCGTGTAATAAACGTTTTCCTTGCTCCGTTTGTCCGAAACACACGGGCGTGAAGGCCAGCAACCTGCCGAGTAGATACGGCTTCGGTGGTGCCGTACCGCAAGACCGCTGTTTTCCCTTGCTCAATCCCGGCGCATGGCACCCGAGTTTGATCGTCGGAGCGTCAAGCGAGTGCGTGAATCAATCCCGGCCCCTGCGGAGCCCGACCGCAGCGAGGAACAGTGTGAGCACAAATAAACCTTACCTAGCGCAAATCACCACACTCAAAATCAAACCCTGAATTGGCTCTCAACAAATCTGTCAGCTGCACAGATTGCGGCGAAACGCTGTTCCTTAAGGAATAAATACCGGCCACAGCCATAAAATATATTCTTCAATTAACTCCAATTTTTTCTTGCGTCATCGGGCACGAAGCCTCATATCGGTTTTTCTCCGTTCGTCCACCTGCCCCTAAGGTCCAGGAAAACCCCAAAGGTAAGGAGCGGACGGGTCACATCTATCTACTGGTTGGGGAGGGTCACATGGCCTTTGATGACACCCTCTTCCAATTGGGGATGGACTTGACTCGTTCAAGCCCCGCCCATGAGGAAGAATCGACTCTGAATGCACCT
>JAJFHI010000167.1 GCA_021775715.1 Hyphomicrobiaceae bacterium
TGCTTTAACCCCGGCCTCGTCAAAGCAATTCAACAATTCACGAAACAGGAAGTCAAAGAAATCAACGCCGATGGTGGCATCCATGGCCGCGATCTCATACTCGTCGATCGTGATGATTTCGAGGACAAAGACGAGACGGTCGTTAATGTGGAGACAGCCTTAGAAAACAAGAACCTGTTGGCGATGATCGGCGTCAACAGTTCAACCCGCGGCCGCGTTGTCTTTGATCGCCTGGGCGAGAAAATCGGCGAAAGCAAGGTTCCGTTCATAACCGAAATCTCGCTCAATAAGATCTTCGATCCGTATCCAAGCGTCTTCACAATGGCGAGTGCCGTCGACACCGAACTCGAAACCGTGCGCGCCTTTATCATGAACGGCGGCTACCAGCGCCCAATGTTTATTGGTGTCGATAACGACCTCTACAGCTTTGCGCTCGGCGATGGTGTCCGGGTTGTTCCAGGAGGTCCATTGCTCGCGGGCGATTACCAGGTGCCAGTGCGCGACTACAAACTCGAACCGGCTGCATCCCAAAAGGTCGTCGATGACATCAAAGGAAAAAACCCCGATTTGCTTTTGATGGCAATCCATTCCGGCCCCACCGCACTCATGTTGCAACAATTGGCGAAGGCTGGCGTAACTGCACCGGTATTCGTCATGCTAGGGCGCATCGCCACCATTCAAAACCGCTGGAAAGACGAAAACCCACCCTACGGCGGCGATATCTTTCAGATGGCCCGTGAAGGTGTGCCCAATGCCTATAATGAGCGCCTGCGGCGGCGCATTTGGCGCGGTCGCAACGAAAACTGGATATTCGACGACATCAAGAACGTGTCCAATCCGGGCTGGGCGAAGAAGACTTGCGAGGAAAGACCCAACAAAGAAGAACGCAAGATTTTCGACGGTGGTAACACGCGCGCAATCGGTCGCGGCATTCAGTACCGCGACATGCTACGACTGATCGTCGACGCCGCACGGTCTGCACCGGCGAAGTCAACAGTCGTGGAATACCGCGAACACATCGGTAAGCGCCTGCGTGGTTTTACCGAAGGCCGATTTGTTATGAAAGGCTTGTGGCAGGACTGGGCATTCACATCAGATCGCACGGCAGCCGGTGACACGCTGATTGTGGTCAAACCGAAAGACGACGACGAGGTCATTCTATCGCCGCAGCAGTACACCCGGGTGGCCGGAACCGTGCAGCCCAAGCCGGTGGTCTATCTGTCGCTCGACCTAATAAATGTTTCGCGTATCGACACCAACGACCAAAGCTTTGACGCTGAGTTTTATCTCTCGCTAAAATCCACGGCAAATGACATCGGCAAAGACCAATTTGAGTTCACGAACGCCTACCGCTCGCAATCGGGCCAAGGGCGTTTGGTTGAAATTCGTCCGATCCACGACGGCAACTCGGAATCGAACTTTCCCTCAGGTACCAAACTCTACAAGGTCTCGGGCAAATTCACCTTCGAGCCCAATTTGACGAGCTACCCGTTCGATAAGCAACGCCTGTCGGTTTCGTTCCAAGCACGCAACACGTCGCGGTCGTTCCTAATCCAACCACCACCGGTCGACGGCCGCCGCGCGGCCCTCACGATTGATGGCTGGGAGTTAGAGGATCAATACGTCGGTTCTGATCGCGACATCATCCCGACGATCGGCCGGTCATTAAGCGAACGCCGCATTGTGCCGTTCTACAAGTTCAACGCCACGTGGGTCGTCCAGCGCGTTGCCGTCGATTACTATCTGCGCGTTGTCATTCCGCTCGGATTCATTTTGCTGGTGACCTACTTCTCTGTCTTCCTGCATCACAAACGGTTTGAATCCATCATGGGCATTCAGGTGACCGCGCTGCTGTCATCGATCGCGTTGTATCTCGCACTGCCGAAAGTCGATTCCGATCAGGCGACACTGTCCGATCAGATTTTCATTCTCACCTATGCCGCCGTCAGCTTTATGATTGGCCTGTCGATCTTGCGCGAAAACTATTGGCCGGACAAAATTACAGGTGGTGGCCGTGTTGTGTTGTTCGTGCAGTGGGTTGTATTCCCGATCGCAGCCGTCGGGACCGCCTTTTACCTCATCACGTCTGCCGGTGGTATTGACGGGCTTTACTACGTGCGTGGTGTCGGCACCGTGCTTGAAAACGCAGCAACCAACATCCGCGCCCTGCTGACAACATAAGGGTGGCATGTTCTGTAAAATGGTAGACCGGGGGAGGCTCGAACTCCCGACAATCCGATTAAGAGTCGGATGCTCTACCAACTGAGCTACCGGTCCACAGCAACTAATCTCGCGCGCAATAGAGTGTGCGCGGGATCCAGCGAAAGGAAGAGAGACGTATCTCAACCGGTGCGGCTTGTCTAGGAGCATTGGGTCGGCAGCAACGAAAAAAGGACGGACCATATGGCCCGCCCCTTTTCAACAAACTCGACCAATTACGGTCTTACTGGGCCATGTGCTCCAGTGAAAACAAGTGCTGTGTGTCGGCCAAAGGCATATGGCAACTGCGGCACTTATTGAGATCCTTCTTTGCCAGCCGTTCGCCCGCAGGGCTGAACACTGCAAAGTCCCAATCACCGTTGCGGAATTCTTCCGGAATTGTTTTACCCCAACCGGCACCTTTTTTCATCACGGCAATCGCGGCGAACTTGTCGCGCATGCGGCGACCCAAAGCGCTTTCTATCACTTTGCCGTCTTTGTCTTTCTTCGCCTTATAGACTTCGGCAACGACGACAGTGCCATCCGGAATTTTCTCTCCGGCCTTCGCGGCGGCCAAAGCCTCCTTACTGGTAAACAAGCGGATAACCTGATCATCATTCATCGTGCGATCAAGGCTGAGGTAGTTCTCCAGAGAAGTGCGATAGTCCTTCGGATATGTCACGCGCTCCCCGTCGGCAAATGCAGCGGATGACACGGTGAGACCGAGCAATACGATAGCGATCGCTTTTTTGATCATGGTTTTCAATCCTCTCCCTAAGTTATCCAGAAACGGGGGCGTCCCCTTAATCTCCGGCTAATTCTCCAAATTTATATGCTTTGGCCGCAAAACGGCCTGTCGCAACGCGCCAGCACCCAGCTTATTGGGCTTTTCGCTGTTGCAAGCATGTAGCAACAAGAGTTAGTCGTTTGAATGCACTGTTTTGTTACAGCCAAAAAGAAAAAAGATTGGCAGTGGCCATGACCGACGCCTACAAAACTAGCGTTATCGATGAGATCGCGACCTACCGGCCGGTATTATTTCGCATCGCCATGCTGCAACTGCGTGACGCGGCTGCAGCCGAAGACGCGACGCAGGAAGCCCTGTTGGCCGCCATTCAGACGCATGACAAATTCGAAGGTCGCGCGGCTCTTCGAACCTGGCTGATCTCAATCCTACGCTTCAAGGTTCTGGACAGTCTGCGCCAACGCCAGCGGCAGGGCATGCCGGTTGACCCAGGCCAACTTAGTGTCGAATTGGACACCGCGAAGTTTGCCACGTTGTTCGATGAGACCGGTTGCTGGGCGACGCCTAAGGATGCGTGGACGAACCCCGAGACACATGTCTCACGTATCGAGTTTTTCCGCGTTCTCGAAGCCTGTCTCACCAAGCTTCCGACAAATACATCTCGGGTCTTTCTTATGCGGGAATGGCTCGAACTCACGAGCGACGAAATCTGCTCAGAGACAGGCGTCACGGCAGGCAACTTGCGTGTTTTGTTGTACCGTGCACGCATGCAACTCCGCAGCTGCCTCGATGTTTCATGGGATCGCAGCCAATGACAAATCGTGAACCGATAACATGCCAGGACACGACTTGGCTTGTCAGCGACTCTTGCGAACGCGAGCTGACTGCGGAAGAGAAAGCCGACCTACATGGCCATATCGCGACGTGCGAACTCTGCCAAGGCGCCAGCAAACAATTCGATGTGTTGTTTCAACAAATCAGACTGTTTTTCTCTAAGGACATCCAACCAGGTGGAGATGCATCGGAATGAGTTCTGCCGTGACACGCGGCTGTTGAGGCAGAGTACTACCGCGCCGCTGTTTCTAATGTGCGACCGCTAGGTGCAACCCCACTAATCTCCATCACAAACTTCTGGCGGATGGCGCGGCCGAAGTCTTTGAAGCCGACGGCTGGCAAAATGAAGGAACCAAGTCCGCCTTTGACGTTGTCGGTGTACCAGGTCTCAAGAGTGTCCGCCTCCCGGCCTTCCAAAATCGGCAAGCCGTTGATGATGGTTCCATAATCGACGATTTCGGTACGCAGCGAACCCACTGAACGATGCGGGTTACAGTTGTCACTTCCGTCACCAGACACATCAACCACGGTGCGCAACGCTTCAACGGGAATGCGCGCCAATACTTTGGAATTCAGAAACGACAACATCCGCCCCATGCAGGTGAAGTTGCCTTTGTTGCGCGTCACCTTGCGAACCAGCGCTGCCACACGCAACGCGTCATCGCGCGATGCAATGCGTTGCCACGGTACATCCATCCGTGGATGATCTGACCATGTAACAAGCGAGAACAAAATCGCGTTCTGTGGGCCGTTCAAAATGGCGTCTTGTACGCCGCGATCTTCCAAAGCGGTCGCGATGCCTTCAAGTTGCAGATCATAGCGGCCATCATTGACCGAACTCGACACATCGACGGACACGACCAGCGCTGTATCAACAGCGGATGGCTTTGGATTGACATTTGCCATAGACGGCCGCGCCAAATGCGTGGACGCGGACAAAACCAAAACCAGTACGATCACCGCAATTACGCGCGCCGCCGACCCAGCGAATTGTTGGTGTGCAAACTTTTGAACCCGGCGCTTGTCTATTGCGCCGTCAGCAAACTTCGGCAAATCCATAGTCCTCCATAGCGCGCGCATCTTGAGCTACCGCACCACTTGAATGTCGGTGTTCTGCGTTGTTGTACGTCCGCGCACGGTTGCCAGACCAATGGCACCATCGAATACAGCTCCGTCCAGCGTCGCACCGGTGAAATCCGCACCCGTCACATCAGCACCGCTGAAATTCGCCTTGGACAGATCAGCTCCAGTGAAATTGACGCTTTTCAAATTTGCACCGACGAACTTCGAAAAGGGCATCTCAACGTTGACAAAGTTCACCCCCTCCAACTTCCCACCGGAGAAATCCACACCTGTCAGTTTGCTTTGTAGAACCGTCGAGATCGTATCGCTCCGGTCACCTCTCGGCCCAAAACTCACATTCGTCAGATCAGCGTTGCGAAAACTTGCGCCGTCCAGCCGAGCGATTATCCGGCCGCCGGCCATACGCACACCGGTAAAATTCGGCGCATCTTTTTGCTCAAAGGCCATATTTGAAAAGCCCGCCGGCAGCAGTAACGTTGCACCCTCAAGATTGGCACCGGTAAAGTCGGTCCCAATGATGGTGCTCCGATCAAGGCGCGTGTCTGAAAGATCCGCACCACTGAGATTGGCGCGGGTCAAATCGCATCCGTACAAATCCGCGCCGGCAAGTAGCGCTTTTTTGAAGTCGACGTTCGCCAGATCAAGGTATGACAAATCGCGATCGGAAAAGTCGACAGGCCGGTCGGCGGTCGACTTGAAAATTTCAGAGATAACATCGCGAGCCGCCATCTCGGCAGCAGTGACCATATTCGAGCCAGCCCCGACCGTCAGCGCGACGGCTATCACCGCCGTCCGAATGAATGCCCGACATTTGTAATCCCATATCGCCAACGCTCACCCTCCTCGAACGACAAACTCATTTCCATTCCATGGCGCCAATTGCCGCGCACACGGAACATCCCCTGCGACCAGACCATAGCATTTCGGGCTCGAATGGCGAGTGAATGAGGATTTTGCGTTGCGCTAAAACACGTGGACACCGCTATCCCCGCCACACTTTGGCGTGTTCGAATCAGTCAATGTCGCCGCCAAAGGAGCAACGTTATGGGTGCGCAGCTGAAACTGGATGATTTGGACGCCGAGGCCGGACTTGATGAGACCGCAGCACCGGCTAATGCGTTTCTCGGCGTGATGGAATCTGCGCGCGGTTATCGCTGGACGGAACGCCTCAAACCAGCCGATCACAAAAACGCAACCGCAATCAGTCAGCGCCACGACCTACCGGAAATTCTTGGCCGTGTATTGGCCGCCCGTGACGTCACCATCGACGAGGTCCAGTCCGTCCTCGCGCCCTCCATCAAAGCCTTGATGCCAGACCCAAGTTCGATGCGCGGTTGCGACACTGCCGCTACCCGCATTGCTGACGCGATCGAAGCCAAAACACCGGTTGCGATTTTCGGCGACTACGATGTTGACGGCGCGTGCTCGTCCGCACTCATGGCGCGTTTTTTACGGCATCACCAGACACCCGCCCGTATCTACATTCCTGATCGCATGCTCGAAGGTTACGGCCCCAACGGACCAGCGATTGAAACGCTCGTCAACGAAGGCGCCAAGTTAATTGTCACGGTCGACTGCGGCACAACAAGTTACGCGCCCCTCGCCGTTGCCAAAGATCTCAAGACCGACGTCATCATCATTGACCATCACCAAGCTGATGAAGAACTCCCCGACGTGCACGCTGTCGTCAACCCAAATCGCCAAGACGACATCTCGGGTCAGGGACATTTGTGCGCGGCCGGCGTTGTGTTTCTTGTCATCGTTGCTATCACGCGTGAATTGCGTGGCCGCGGCTTTTACAAAGACGGCTTTCCCGAACCGGGCTTGTTGAACGAGCTTGATCTCGTCGCCCTTGCAACCGTCTGTGATGTGGTTCCACTCACCGGGCTCAACCGCGCTTACGTCACGCAGGGCCTCGAAGTCATGCGCGGACGGCGCAACCTTGGCCTGCGTGCGTTGTTTGATACCGCCGGACTCGATCAGGCTCCAACGCCGTACCACCTCGGCTACATTCTCGGGCCACGCATCAATGCCGGTGGCCGTGTTGGCGATTCAGGGCTTGGCGCACGCATGTTGTCGACGGGCGACGCTCGAGAGGCTGAAAAGATCGCCGAGACACTCGACCGGCTCAACAAAGAGCGCAAACAAATCGAAACCGATGCCCTCGCAGAAGCGATGGCCGAAGCTGAAATCCGCGTCGAGGAAAACCCGGACCTGCCTGTGCTGATCGTTGGCAGTGACGGCTGGCACAAAGGCATCGTCGGCCTCGTCGCAAGCCGTCTGGCCGACCGCTTCCATCGACCAACCTGTGTGCTGTCTTGGACCAAGCAGGCCGGCTCCGAAAAAATCGAAGGCACGGGGTCGCTGCGGTCTCTTCCAGGCGTTGACATCGGCGGTGCTGTCCGCGGTGCTATGGCCGATGGCATCCTGATAAAGGGTGGTGGCCACGCCATGGCAGCCGGTCTTACTGTCGCTCAGGACAAGCTGCCCGCGCTCGCTGCTTATTTCGAACGTCAACTGAAGGATACGAGTTCTGAGGCCCGCGAGGCTGCCAGCCTCGAAATCGACGGTGCCCTGACGCCGACAGCGGCATCTCAATCCCTCGTCAACCTGCTTGAACGCGCTGGGCCATACGGCCAAGGCAATCCACAACCCCGCTTCGCTTTCCCAGCGCACCGCATCCGATTTGCAAAAATCGTCGGTGGTGCCCATGTCCGGTGTGTCCTGGAGGCAGGCGACGGCTCGCGGATCGACGCTATTGCCTTCCGTGCGGCAGGCCAGCCTTTGGGCGATTTGCTGCTAAATACGGATGGCTTGCCGATACATGTGGCAGGCCACGTCCGCCGCGACACCTGGGGCGGGCGCAACAAGTTGCAGCTGATGATCGTGGACGCGGCCACTCCACAGCGTGCAATTTAGTCGCGTCTTTGCAATCTTGGGCGACACAGCTTGCAAGCGCCTCAAACGGTGGTTATACCCTCCTCCACGCGGTCCCTTCGTCTAGTGGTTAGGACGCCAGATTTTCATTCTGGAAACAGGAGT
>JAJFHI010000168.1 GCA_021775715.1 Hyphomicrobiaceae bacterium
TCACCGTTTACCAGTCGCACGGGCGCCTACACCTTCCGTGCGACGGTGCCTGACAGCCAACTGAAGGTTGCGGTTTTGGTGCGTGATGATGACGGACCTTTGATCAAGACACACTTTCGTGCGGACCAAGGCCCGCTCACGGACGCTGGTCTTCTTAAGGCCCTTGTGCGCCATCCTACGATGACGTGGAAAGTGATGGTGGGCATTCACTACGAGGCGCTCAAGCTCTGGCTGAAGGGGGTGCCGGTTGTCAGCGGACACCACTCGCCGCGCTACTCCGTAAGCTGTCCAAGCGCCCGGCGCGGCTGACTAACTCCTCCAAAATGTTCGAGACTGCAAGGCTGAAGACCATGTCTGACCAAGACGTACTGCATACCAACCCAATGCCAGCACCGCGCGGACCAAATGGTCTCAGTGATGAGTTGATCCTCAAATTGGCATCGATGTTCCTGAAAAAATTGCGCGATGGTCGACTGCGCCTGACGTTGCCATCGGGCCGTGCTGGCGTGATCGGTGGTGGCCACGCGGAGCTTGAGGCGAGTATCGATATCCGGTCTTACAAGGTGCTGAGCCGCGCCGTGCAGAGAGGCGCACTGGGCTTTGCGGAAAGCTACATCAAGGGAGACGTCGTCACTGAAGATCTTGGCCAGGTGTTCCGTTTTTTCATTGCCAACTTCGAAGCGCTGGACACAGCAAGCCGAGGCGTTTTTCGTGCGCGTTTGCCGGATCGTTTGGCGCACGCTTCAAACCGCAATACGCGTGCGGGCAGTCGCCGCAACATTGCTGCGCATTACGACCTCGGCAATGACTTCTACAAGTTGTGGCTTGATCCCGGCATGACCTACTCCAGTGCCTTGTACGAAGTAGCGGGTCCTACTGGCTTAACACTGGAAGAGGCGCAGGCGGCCAAGTACAATCGGATATTGGAGGCCCTCGACCTCGACACGTCCGCGTCGGTTTTGGAAATCGGTTGTGGCTGGGGCGGTATGGCTACTACCTTGGCGGGGGCCGACCAGAAGGTAACGGCAATCACAGTATCCAACGAACAGTTCGTTGCCGCCCGCCAGCGCGTTCAAGACGATGGTTTATTAGATTGCGTAGACGTTCGTTTTCAGGATTATCGAGATGTCTCTGGCAAGTTTGATCGTATCGTGTCGGTTGAAATGATAGAGGCTGTCGGCACCGCGCATTGGCCGCAGTATTTCAAAACACTGTCGGACCGCTTGGCCGACGATGGTCATGCCGTTTTGCAGGCGATTACAATCAACCCGAAAGACTACCCCGGTTATGTCCGCCGCCCGGACTTTATCCAACGCTACATTTTCCCTGGTGGCATGTTGCCAACGGTCGACATCATGACCGAACAGGCGCGCAACAACGGGATGAAGCTTGAAACAATTACGACGTTCGGCGCTGACTACGCGGAGACGCTGCGCCAATGGCGGACGCGCTTCGAGGCGGCATGGCCGCAAATTGCGGCGCTTGGCTTTGATGAGAACTTCCGGCGCATGTGGATCTATTATCTGACCTATTGCGAGATCGGCTTCGACAGCGGCGTGACAGATGTTGGCATCTACAAGGTGATCAAACAGCCGCAGTAATCAACCGTCGACTGCGAATTTGTCTGGTTCGCGGGGCTTTTTCAATCTTATCTAGAAGTATCCTTGCCCAGGTTTTTGTATCTTAAAGTTGTCATTCGCCTCTGCCGCACGCAAACGCATAAAAATTATTCTGAAGATGAGCCCTGCTTTTCAGCTTGCGCCGCTTCGTATGCCGCGCGCTGCTGGGCAATAAGTGGTCTGAGCGTCAGAAAATACATCCAATAGGGCATGGCGGCGATCGATTTCATCAGCCACCTCATCTTCCAGGGAAACGTGATATCGAATTTCTCTGTCTCAAGCCCGCTAATGATGGCTGTAGCTGCTTCGTCCGACGGAATAATAAACGGCATCGGAAAATCGTTGCCAGCTGTCAACGGCGTGTCAACGAAGCCCGGGTTGATGACGCTGATTTTGACGTTTGACCCCGTTAGATCCAGCGCTAGCGTTTCGCCGAGTGAGATCGCGGCGGCCTTTGACGGAGAATAGGAAGACGCGCGCGGCAGGCCGCAGAAACCGGCAACAGAAGCTACGATAGCGACGTGACCACCATCACGTGCAACCATATCCGATAGCACGGCTTCAACACCATTTGCGACGCCGTTGTGGTTCACTGCCATCGTTTGCGCGCAGTCTTTTGCACTAAAGCCCAAGTCGGCGCGCTGGGATTTGTAGATGCCCGCGTTCAAAATTACGAGGTCGAGCACGCCAAGATCTTGCTTGATCCGTTGGCCGGTCTCTAGAACGGCTGCATGGTCCGTGACGTCAAGCGGATAGATCTTGATGTTTGGCTCAAGCGCTGCCAGTTCCGCGAGCTTGTCGGTCGAGCGGGCAGAGGCTGCAACTTTGGCACCGGCACGTGCTAGTTGAAGGGCCACATCGCGGCCGATACCCGTACTCGCGCCTGTAATCCAGACGTTGTTCCATTTCGAACGTTTTTGTGTCACCAGCGACCAACCTTTGTTATTGCGAACGTGCTGCGCGCAATCAAAGGCCTGTTAGAGGCTGAACCAACCGCGCGACGAGGTTACGGTATTTTGCCGGGCTTTCGCTAGCAATCAAGCAAATACAGCCCTCTTTTGCGTCGCTCACGGGTTGGTGTTCGGTATCACCGTCGACATCCTCGACGTCACCCACACCGAACGTAGCAATTTCGTCCTTGTAACTACCGCGCAAAACCAGCGTCAGTTCGGTCCCGCCGTGCGTGTGTTCGGGCAAAACCTGGCCCGGGGCGACTTTAATAAGGCGCAAATCACCACGACCACATTCGCTTTCCGGACCGACGTGCGCATGCCAAACGCCGAAACCAAGTCGCTTCCACGGGAGATCGTCAAGGTTATTGCCAATGAAGGCCGCCAACGGTGCAGGAATTTCCGAACAAATGCCGGCGTGTATTTCTGCTTCCGCGCGTGCACTGCTGATATTGTCGGCAGAACTGTGGGGTTTGATCACGCTATCAATTTCAGCCGCGATGCCGCGCAACGCCAAAGTCGGAGCAGACCCATCAAGCTCAACCGGTTCGATCTTGTCGAATAGCAAAGAACCGACAAGTTCCATGTCGCGAACTTTCTTGGCGCAGGACGAACAATTAGACGTATGTGCGACCACAACCGCGCAAAGCGCTTCCGGCAGGCTGCCAGCGGCGTAACTCATCAAGGTCGCGTCGTTAAGATGGTGTTTGATCATGCTCATTTGCCTATTGAAGGTCTTCTACGGACTCACGAATTTTCTGGTACGCAAGGCGCATTCTCGATTTTACGGTTCCGAGCGGTAATCCCAACCGCTCAGCAATTTCACTGTGCGACATGCCTTCGAGGTACGACAGCGTCACAACTTCGTGCTGATCGCGCGGCAATGCAGACAAGGCGGTATGGATACGTTGTTTGCGTTCTCGTTCCGATACCTGTTCGTCTGGAGGCGTGTCGTCGGAGGCTTCTTCGTTATGTCCCTCGGGTAGCGCCTGCCATGGAAACTCTCGTCTCAACCGGTCGATACGCAGGTTACGCGCAATAGTGAAGATCCATGTCGTCGCGCTACCTTTTTCGTCTGAATAAAGAGATGCTTTTCGCCAAATTGTCAGCAGGGTTTCCTGCGCCAATTCTTCGGCGGTGTTGGGATCGGCCCCTTTGCGCATCATGTAAGACTTCACGCGGGGTGCGAAATTCTCAAACAGCTCCTGGAACGCCACAACGTCGCCGCGTTCTGCAACGCGGCTCAATAGCTCGGACATCTCTTTGCTCTTTGAGCTGCGTGGATGTAACCGCGCTTTTTCTTCTCGCTCCATGAGCTGCATCATATCCGACCCCATTAAACTTTGTTAGTCTACGGTCGCGCTTTCTCAACGGATCGCCGGACCTTTTTCATTGACGGGACATACGTCCATAGGCGGGCTCCAGCGGCCATTCGTTGTTTCACGTCTTTTCTACGGGGATGAGGGCGGTCCAGACCACGTCTATGCCGCGCGCTGTTGCTTTACCGATGTCGTCGGAGTGGTTAATTGAGCAGATTATCATCTGACGTCTGATTGCCTTTTCCATGATATTATCGTCGGAGCCATAGACGCCTGCCATTGCCACCGGTACATGTGCGCCTGAAATCCAATTGCCGCCAAGGCTCGCGACCCGCAAAGTCGTGCCAAACACGGCCAATTTTGACGGGACATTAAGATCGATGGGTGACGCACAGGGGACGGTGGCCAGCAAGGTTGACCACAACGAAATGGCTAACGCGATCCGGGCTTTGTCCATGGACGCGGTGCAGGCCGCAAATTCAGGCCACCCCGGTATGCCAATGGGAATGGCCGATGTGGCAACGGTCTTGTTCCAGGAACACCTGACGTTTGATCCGAGCAATCCGGATTGGCCCAACCGAGACCGCTTTGTGCTGTCGGCGGGCCACGGATCAATGCTGCTTTATTCGCTGCTCTATCTCACCGGTTACCCAGGCATGACGATCGAGGAGATCAAGAACTTCCGCCAGCTCGGTGCCAAAACTGCTGGTCACCCGGAATACGGCCACGCCGCCGGGATTGAAACGACAACAGGTCCGCTCGGACAGGGCATCGCGAATGCCGTCGGCATGGCAATTGCGGAACGGCTTCTGAATGCGCGCGTCGGCTCTGTTCTGTTGGACCACCACACCTACGTCATCGCAGGCGATGGTTGCTTGATGGAAGGTCTAAGTCAGGAAGCGATTTCGCTCGCGGGCCACTTACGCCTCGGCAAGTTGATCGTGCTGTTTGATGACAACTCCATTTCTATTGACGGTTCGACAGACCTTTCAACGTCTGACGATGTGCACGGGCGTTTTAAGGCCAGTGGCTGGAACACGTTGCAGATTGACGGCCACGATGCCGACGCCGTGTCGAAAGCCATTGCGACAGCAAAAGCCGATTCCTCGAAGCCATGGTTGATTGCCTGCAAAACGCAGATCGGGTTTGGTTCGCCAAACCGGGCCGGAACGGCAAAAGCACACGGTGCGCCTCTGGGAGCTGACGAGATTGCACTAACGCGCGGACAGCTGGGCTGGGCCCATGCTCCGTTTATCGTTCCCGACGAGATTTTGGCAGCATGGCGCGGTGTCGGTGCGCGCGGCGCTGCAATCAGAGCCACCTGGTTGAAGGCGTTTGATGCATCGAACAGTGAAGCGCAAGCGCTATTGACGGCGCCAACGGCGGCATCTCGCGGGCCAGCGATTGAAGGTGCGATCGCGGCGGCAAAGGCGGAGTTTGCAGCGGACGAGAAAAAACGCGCAACACGTCAGTGGTCGCAACTTGTGCTAGAGCATCTCGT
>JAJFHI010000169.1 GCA_021775715.1 Hyphomicrobiaceae bacterium
GTCTCGTTTGGCCTAGTCGCCCGTGTCCCTTTGTTTTCCGACCTCAACGCCGGTTCATTGGCCGACGTCGTGGGTATTTTACGCGCCCGCACTGTGCCAGCAGGAACGGTTGTCATCCGCAAGGGTGACCGAGGTGATGCGATGTATCTAATTGCGGGCGGTCTGGTCGAGGTCGACACCGGCGCTATAAAAGCGCGACTGTCAGAAGGCAACTTCTTTGGCGAGATGGCTTTGCTCTCGAATGACCGGCGCTCGGCGACTGTGACGGCGCTCAAATCAACTGATCTGTTGGTGATAGATGCCGACGACTTCCATCGGTTGATCGCGCACAACCCGAAGATTGGCGACAGCATTCGCGATGTGGCAGCGGCCCGCGAGGCCTAGGTGTCGGACAAGCAACAGGTATCGTGATCAGCGGCAGGTCGTGCACGTCTACTTGCAGACGCGGAAGGTGCCCTTGCGGCCGTGGCGGGCCAAATCCAGATGAAAATGATCGCGGTGGGCCCGGTTGTAGCGGGGACCGAGAACAGTCGTGAAATACTTACAGCCTCCGCGGTGGGCGGCCCTCAGGAACCTGCGTTCACCCCAACCTCCGTTCCAGCCTGATTTCACCCTGATCTCTCGACCGTCGGCGAGGTAGAAGCGTGAAACATCGACGGCATTGGCGTGGCCATGTTCCGACAGCTTACGCGTGCCCGCGATACGCCGACAAGAGTAAGATGAGGCAATCTTGATCCGTACAACACGCGAACCGAGGTATCGGCGCGCCGCCGGTGAAACAACCTCAGAGACCCAGCGGTCCACCTGTGGCACCATTGGGCACCGCAGCAAAGCCGCTGGTTTCAGCGCCACGCGTCCGCTATTTGCCGCCGCCATCTTGAAGGGGCGCAGCGCTCCACAGACGCCCGGACCACCGAGCGAAGACCGTTGCTGGATAAATCGGCTGTTCCTGACAACCCGCGACGACAGGCAGGCACGCTCTTCCTGAGCGCGCCAACGCTCTTTCTTCGCCGACGATATGGAGGGGGCGTTCGGGCCGGAACTGCAACCCCAGAGGGCCAACAGCACAAATCCAAATACAACGCTAAACTGGGTACGAACAACTGACATATTGTGGAGACGATCTCACCTTAACCCTAACGATCGGTGAACGTCCCCCAACGCCCAGCACGATAATTTGCATGCCTTTCAGGTGTCAGTTCGGCCAAATCCGGGCTTGGTGGCGGCGTGTTCGCGTCGAAATTTCGGCAGACCCCAGTTCTCAAGCCGCCCTCGGTCAAGCAAAATGCGGAAACAAAAGTCCCGCGCACTGAACTGGGAATTTGATTTTCATTTTGGGAATGAAGTCGAATTAAAAAGCTGGCGATTCTTTCATCGCTGGAAAAGTCGACGACTGCCCGTCCCGAAATTTGGTGAAATTGAGTAATTATTGCGCGCGCGAAGCAATCTATTTTCTGCAGCAATCGCAACAGTCTTTAATTGTTTTCCACACCTATCAAACGCTCATCCCTGGAATTCACAAGACTCCGATTGCTGAGCGTAGTTAGATGAAGGTGTCCCGAGAGTAAGTGTTGCGTAAATGAGTAGTGTAAAACGTGCGTAAGTGTTTAGGACGCGTTGTGTATGTCCGATTAGTGTGAGTCCCAAAGCCCGGGTCCTGGCCGTTCTTCAGTTGATGTGTTGTCGCAAACCCCCGCGTTTGTCATTTTCAACATTCGACTGAACTGGCCGGGACCTTCCCCTTTCAGGGCCCACGTTTTGGGCCCATCCCCCCCTCAAGTCTGAAGAAAAAGGTCCTGATTTCGGGGCCTTTTTTTTACAACGCGTGGCGTTTCAAAAATGCCAATACACCGTCTTTGAAGATCTTGTCACCCACCGACTTCATGTGATCGCGATCGCCTATCTCAAGCGCTTCGCCATTGGGAATAAGTTCTGCCAATTTCGCAGCAGACCCGCCAACGACATCGGTCCCGCCCACGGCAACCAGCACAGAACAAGTGACTGCCGCCAAAGCCTCGCGCGAAATGGGATCGCGCGACGAGCGAATGCAGGCGGCCAGAGCTTTCAGATCGCTTTTGGTTTGTTCAGCAAACGACCGGAATGTCCTTGCCGTCGGATTGGTTATGTCGGCAAGGCTGTCTGCCTCCAACGCTGCCGCAATTGGCCCGGTGCCCGCCATTCCGCGCACCATGTTTATGCCTAGGCCTCCGAAGATTGCAGCACGCACGCGTGTCGGATGGTTCAACGTCAGAAAGCCCGTAATCCGCGCGCCCATGGAAAAACCCATGACGATCGCTTGGTCGATATCCAGATGATCCAACAGCCTGCGCGCATCCTCGGCCATGATTGGGCCGCCGTACTGATCGAGATTATGCAGCTTCTCGCTATGTCCATGACCGCGGTTATCCATCGAGATCACCCGATATCCGGCGTCACGAAGTGTCGTGATCCAGCTCGTGTTGACCCAGTTGGTCGCCGTATTCGAAGCAAATCCGTGGATCAGCAACACTGGCGGCCCTTCGCCTTCGTCAATGAATGCGATTTCGACGCCATCGGAGTTGAATGTCTGCACGGAAGATCCTCTGCAATTGTTGTCGGGACGGGATGCAACGTCATCAGCGGCCATCTGGGCGCCGCGACAGCTTGTGACGGGTGTGGACCTATCATTTCACACTCAGGGCGGCTAGAGTGACGTCTTGTCAAACCGCCCAAATTGCGGTGAAAACACACCCATCCTATCGACCGGGCGGGGCTTGACCCTGTTCCGAAGCAGCACGGACCTTATCGCAATGGCTGATCACGTAGTTCCTCATCTCGCCAACGACGGCGGCGCAGAAAAAGTCTTCATTGGTGTGAAGGAATTCCAGTGCATGGGCGCACGTCCTCCATTCGATCATCCGCATATATTTCTTGATATGGGCGCAGATAACCAGACGCTGTGTCCCTACTGCTCGACACTATATCTCCACGACCCACGTCTCGGCGCAAGCGAAAGCGATCCGGCAGGCGCAGTCGTCGACCTCGCGAAAGAAGACGCAGCCTAATAAACAAGTTGCACCAGCGCACCTGACAAAAACATCGATTGCACAGTCCTTAAACATGCCGACAGAACGCCACCAGACATATCTGATAATTGGCGGCGGCATCGGCGGACTGACTACGGGTTTAGCCCTCGCGCGCAAAGGCATTGCAAGCAAAATATTTGAGCAGCGCGGGCCTGACGAAGCTGACGGTGCCGGCATCCAGATCGGGCCCAACGGTGTCACTCTACTTCGTGCTCTGGGGGTCGACCACCATCTCAAGTCGCGCGCCTGTGAACCGAAGCACGTTCGTGT
>JAJFHI010000170.1 GCA_021775715.1 Hyphomicrobiaceae bacterium
TCGGCTTTAACCCTTCGCCCGCCTTCGGGCCGAGCGTGGGAACGACACGCGATCCTAACGGGAAGCAGCGGCACAAGCGTGTGCGGCTGAGTACGGGTGGTAAGGAGTTGGATCAATGAGTTTTACAAAAAGCTGGATGCGTTTGGGTAAGTCCCACGCGCAGGACTGTAGCTGGGTGGCACGTGCTGCGTCTTTGCTTGCGACAGTTGCGATTGCTTTTGCGTTTTTGACAGTAGCGCCGATCGCAAACACTGAAGTGAATGCCGCAACGGCATCGAAGTCGCAAAAAGCGAAGTCGTACAAGGCGTCGAAACGCAAGTATTATAGAAAGCGCAAGCGCGCCAAGAAACGGAAGTATTACAAAAAGCGCAGGTACACCAAGAAGCGCAAGTACGCAAAGAAACGGAAGTATTACAAAAAACGCAAATATTCGAAGAAGCGTAAATCTTACAAGAAGCGTAGGTATGCATCGAAGAAGCGCAAATCTTACAAAAAGCGCAAGTATGCATCGAAGAAGCGGCGTTATAAGAAATATGCCAAAGGAACGAAACGTCCGAAAATCGGCTTGAGGAAACGGCGCAAGTCAAAACGTGTTCGCGTTGCAGCACTCGGTAAGTCAGCTTATCCGTCCGCTTCCAAGAAGAGTTTGTCGGGTGGCGGCGTGCGCTGGGTTGCGTCTTCGAAGTGCCTGAACGGTCGTTTGAAGGCGTTGATGTACAAAGTGGCTGCCAACTACGGCTCGGTGACTGTGTCCTCAACCTGCCGGAGTCGTAGCCGAAACGCGCGTGTTGGCGGCGCAAAGCGATCGCAGCATCTCACAGGCAGTGCAGTTGATTTCCGTGTGCACGGAAAATGGGGTGCCGCATGGGCCTACATAAAACGTGCCGGTGGTGTTGGTGGGTATAAGCACTATGGTGGCGGGTTGTTCCACGTCGACACAGGTCAACGCCGCACCTGGTAAACCAATAATATGAACTGACCGACGCCTGATAATCATGGCGCCGGTGGGAAACTCGAGGCTGGTTATCATCCGGTTGCTCAGCACCTGTGTGATGATCGGCCTCGACCCATTTTTTAGTATTTCCTCCTGCGCCGCTTTTTTCGCCGCTTGCGATACCTCTTTTTCCGCACTTTGCGCGCCACAGGCGCCACTTTGACCGTCGCTTCGCTCGCACGCCATTCGATCAATGCGTGCTCTAGGCGGGCGCTGTTAGCTTCCCACCAGGCCGCATCCCGACGCAGCGAGCGTTTTCGGTTTTTGGGGTGTGTTGGAATGTACGGCGCGAGTTCGATGCCAAGCGTCGGGTGCGTCGTCAGTTGCGCGATGGCCGACCGCTTAAGCGGGCCATAGGCCAAGTGCTGGGCATGGTTTGCGAGCTGGGTGGCGTCAGTTGCAAATGTGATAAAGTCTTCAGACTGCTTCTGGTCTTTCGCGTTTGCCGGAATGGCAAAGTAGTTGGTGTCTTGGATTTGGCCGTCCCAGACAATCGCGATGGGAGCGCCACGCGCGCTGTCGATAAAGACGCGGCCGTTGAAAGCCTGCCCCATCACGGCCTGTCCGCTTTCAACCAGTCCGAGCGCCTCAGTTGGTGTGTCGGCCCACACAATGTTGCGTGCGACACGGGCCAATCTGTTTAGTGCACGTTTGACACCAGCTTCCGTTGCAAGTGTCTCGTATACTTTGCTCGGGCGAACGCCATCCGCCATCAACAGTGTTTCGAACAGATACTCCGGCCGGGCGACAAAGGCACGTTTTCCCGGAACACGCTTCAGGTTGAACAGGTCGGAAAGTCCACGCGGCGGCTTCTTGGCCAACCGTTTCGTATTGAAGACTGTGACCGCCGACCAACTGAGGCTGGCAACACCGCAGTCGTGGTGAAAGCCATCCAATATGTCCGCATTGTCTTTCTTCTCGGAGACTTGTTGTGTCTCGGCGCCGCCATCAGCAGGATCGGTTTCTGCACCAACGCG
This sequence comes from Hyphomicrobiaceae bacterium, assembly GCA_021775715.1. GTDB lineage: Bacteria > Pseudomonadota > Alphaproteobacteria > Rhizobiales > Hyphomicrobiaceae > JAJFHI01. The sequence goes on from JAJFHI010000170.1 coordinate 1,972, forward strand.
TTTGGCAAGGAGTCCGGCGGCACATGCTGCGTCGATGGCCTTGCGGTCGAGTTCAATAACGTCGGGCTTGGGGCCGTCGTTGCCGAGCGCCGCCAATGTGTCTTCGTTTTTAGAGTGATGGACAAGATTGATGCTGATGTTCTGCAAATCGGCGAACGGTTTCAAGACGGCAATATCGAGCGCCTGACCGTAGGCGCCGCCAAATGTTGCAACCGTCATGTCTCCGATAGAGGCTGCCGTCTTCTCTTCAGATGCTGTGATAGTTGTGCCGTCGGGCTCACCTGCTGCAAGGGCGGAGAGGGAAATTCCGGCGATCCAAAGAACAAGTGTGATCGTGGCGGCAAACCTGTAAGTCATTTTCTACGCTCGAAATATTGGGTTGATTGAGACAGGGAGCCTAACAGGTCTCGGTCAGGAGTCTATTGCGGTTGGTTTACAATATAATGTCACGCCGTTGCGTCGTTCATTCGCCGTCTCAGTTGCTGGACGTCGCGGTTCCGGAGGCCGCTGAGGGGCCAGGATGATGGACAGCGGAGATCTGCGGTGCGTGCCAATTTCCGGAAAACTTAATGATACGGCGAGGCTTGTCGTCTTTCGCTTTTGTATTGGTAGCGGCCTCAGTGGCGGGATCGGCGGCAGGCTCTTCTGTCGTTAATCGGACATTGAGTTGCTTCCGGCTTGGCATGAAGGTGCCTTCTGCCTTGAACGAAGTACTTGGAATTTTCGCCGACGCATCCGAGATCGTAAAGACACCGTTGTGAATTTTTAACTCCGCATCAAGATCCAGAATGTCTGTCGTATTCGAACGAAACGTCTTGAACCAGTTCGCCACCACCTCATTTTTCTCAGGGGTTTCAGCTGCTGCTTTCGCGCTATCATCACCCTGCGCCACAGATGACTTGTTTTCGGGCGTCGTGTTCGGGGCATCCTTGAATTCTGCCAGCCCAACCCCTACCCGCATTGTCTCCCGGCCCTTCATTTTGACGCTGCCAGCAAGTCCGCGCATGAAGGCATCGCGGGTCTGGCCTTTGGAGGAGACGTCGATCGACACGTCCGCGCGACCGGCGATGAAGTCGTCGCCTAAAATCATTTGCAGGAGCGGGCGCACTTCATAGTTCGTCAATTTGCCTCGAAAGCTGTACGTCGTTGGAGATGTTTGGGCCTCAGCGTTGATCTGACCGCGGCCACGGCTTTGGTTGTCGATGACGAATTCGGCAATGTCGGCCTGCATACGGCCGTTGCGCAATGAGATGGAGGCTGCGGTTGAGCCGACAGAAAGCGGACCGGCAATCACGCGAGATGCGGAGACCCGGACGTCCGCGTCGATCTGCTGAAGGAGTGAGTTCTCCTGGCCGGTGAGATGATCAAAAATGTCAGATAGGTCTGAGACGGCGATGATGGTGTTGTCGGAGGAGGCATCATCTTGTGGGCCGAATAGAACACGGCTCAGGTTCACGACATCTGCCGCCAACGTACCTTCGACCAGTGGGCGTGGCGTATTCATTGTGAGGGACAGCGCCCCGGTTGCCTTGTTGTCATCGAGGGACAAGCTGGCATTGTGAAAACCAACGGTGCGGCCAGACCAATCAAATTGACCTTCAGCCGAGAATGTTTTTGGTGTCTGTTTGCGAGCTAGTTTAATTCCCATCCAGCGCGCCAAACGGTGCATGTCTGCGACGGCGACTGTTGCCTGCTTTGATGTGATGCGAAAATGGTCGTCGATCTTGAACTCGCCCTGAAGACTGGCGCGCATTAGTTCACCGTTGACTGAAATACGAACCGGCATTGCAACTTTGCCATCGGTGGAATGTTTTTTCAGGTCGAGTCGCGTGTCGAAAGTTAGCTTCTCGCCATTGGTGTCGAAGTGTCCAGTTGCGATCAATTCCTGCCCCGATTTGTGCAAGACATCAGCGGCCAAATTCGTAAATGTGACGGCGTCGCCATTCGGCGGCCGCACGACAACTTTACTGCGTGTCAGCGACAGTTTGTGGAACAGACGCGTTGATAAAGCTTTTAACAACGGTGCAAGGGCTTCTGCAGGCTCTGCGGCTTCGTTTGGGTTTGTCTTCATTGCTGGGGCGTTAATCACGATTGTCGCACCGTCGATTGCCAAACTTGCTCGATCACCTCGCAGCAGATCGAGCAGCGCGCTGCCAGCGGTTGTCGCCTTGCCGTCATGTCGGACCAGAGACAGTGTTCCGCTCTGGACGACGACATGCGGCATATCTAAAATTTCGATCGGATTACTGAGCACAATCTGGTCGCCGGTTGACGCCATCAAGCGGTCACCGTTTGGAACCAGAACATTGTTTGGATCTCGAGCGATGAACGGCGCGGCGAGACCAAGCCCAACGAAGGCTAAGAGCGCGATCATCAGCAGTCGATGTCTTGGAATCTCACTCAAGCTTTTCATCGCGTCTGGCCATCTCTCTGCCAGCCCGTCTTCGACAGAGCCGAAGTTTTTTGCATATTGGCGGTACTCACGAACACAATCCAACCGTCGACTATAGGTCTACGAATGTTCTAGTCCTAGCGCAACAATTCCTTTGATAAATATTGCAACTCAATAACAAAGGATGCTGCAAGACTACGGCAAACATCTGCACCTTTCGTCGACCCAGTTGAAGATTGCCATCTTTGCGGTGATTAGGTTGCGCGATGCCGATTACAATGAAGAGTTAGGAATGGCATTTTTTCAGTGTCCTGCACGACCGCCGGCAACAGCTCGATGTAGCAGAAGGACTGGTACGAGCCCGACAACTACAATCGCAAGAGCGCCAAGAGACGCCTCTTCAAACTGGTCTAGCGAGGCAAAGCTGTAGACGTGCGTTGCGAGTGTTTCAAAGTTAAACGGTCTCATCAGCAAAGTTGCTGGCAATTCCTTCATGCTGTCGACAAACACCAGCAATGCAGCAGTGCCAAGAGCTGGCAACAGCAAAGGAAGGTGGACGCGCATGAGCGAAGAGATCCGGCTCTCGCCAAG
>JAJFHI010000018.1 GCA_021775715.1 Hyphomicrobiaceae bacterium
CGAACAGGTCGTGACGCTGTTTCGCGAACACTACAATATTCCGCTGATCCACGTCGATGCGCGCGAGCGCTTTTTGACCGCATTGGCGGGTGTCGATGACCCCGAGAGGAAACGCAAGATTATCGGTGGCCTGTTTATCGACGTCTTCGACGATGAAGCCAAGAAGCTTGGCGGTGCTGAGTATCTGGCTCAGGGCACGCTTTACCCGGACGTAATCGAAAGCGTGTCGTTCACCGGCGGTCCGTCGGTCACGATTAAATCGCACCACAATGTTGGCGGTCTGCCGGAACGCATGGATCTCAAACTCGTCGAACCGCTGCGTGAACTCTTCAAGGATGAAGTGCGGGTACTTGGCACAGAGCTTGGATTGCCGCCGTCCTTCATTGGCCGCCATCCATTTCCGGGGCCTGGACTTGCTATTCGTATTCCCGGCGACATTACGCCAGAGAAAATTGAGATCCTGCGTAAGGCCGACACGATCTATCTTGATGAAATCCGCAAGGCCGGTCTTTACGATGAGATTTGGCAGGCGTTTGCCGTGTTGCTGCCCGTGCGCACAGTTGGCGTGATGGGGGACGCGAGAACTTACGATTTCGTTTGTGCCTTGCGTGCGGTCACATCAACGGACGGAATGACGGCGGACTATTATGATTTCAGCCATGACTTCCTGGGCCGCACAGCGACGCGCATCATCAACGAAGTCAATGGAATTAACCGCGTCGTCTACGACATCACCTCGAAACCACCTGGCACTATTGAGTGGGAATAGACTTTTCGCGTCACTGATTTTTCTGTGCGATGGCGGTTTGAGGCTGTCAGGTTGAGTTGGATGCGGAAGCATGATGAGCTACCACTTCGTTAGCTGAGCGGTGTTATCATGCACTATCGCTTCGCTACATGAGCGCGATTGCTTGCAACGCTCTAGCGGGCGGACCGCACGACTTCACGCTTGAGAGAAATGAGCGCGGTCGTCAGGTCGTTTTCGATTGCGTTGTGGATCATGAAGTTTGGCAGTGGAATATCAATGCTGATCTCGGCGTGATAGACGAGTACCGTAGCCCGTCCTCTGCTGATGGGCAGCAAATTCCATTTTCCCATCAGTGAGCGCAAGTCGCCGGCAACGCGTTTGAAGCGAATTTCTTTGGGTTTCAGATAATCGGACCGAAATACGCTGCGGGTCTCCGGCAAAAGTAATGCAGGTTTAACGCGGTGTTCGCGCACATCCCAACTACCATCTTTTGCTGTTTGTATAATGCGGCAGCTTTTCAAACTATCGAGATAAGTTGTCGCCCGATCGCAATCCGTCATCGCGGACCAGACGAGATGCGGTCGCGCTCTGATCTCGATTGCGGCATCAACAATAGCCGACGCTCCATCTTGTCCAGCGCGAATGCGCAGGACAGGTTCGCCACGTTTGAGTTTATCAAGTTCAGTTTGGTTCAGTGAAAATGCATCGGCGGGTTGTGCAATGCAAAGGATGCCGAGGCACGTAATCGCCACAGCGAGTGCAAGCCCAAATGCGCGTTCGGGCCGACTGATGCGTCCGCCTTTGAGTTTGAATGGCATGTGCGTGATCCCCCGGATTGCTCAACGCTAAGTGTCTCCGACGTTGTCGCCAAAACAAAGGCAGGTGAGCAAACCATGATCACATGTCATGACATGTGCGTAATGCCGGGTGTTGAACAAAGAAGAGCCTCCCAGGGGGAACTACTGGGAGGCTCAGACAGACCGACCGGCAAGGGAACGGGAGGACAGGGGACACCGGTCGGTTGGATATTACGCTGACGGGGCCAGCGTATTGCGATTGATCGGCGGTGGAGGAAGGACCGGACCAATCTTGAAAGTTGTTTGTTTCAGTGTCTCTTCTCCCTTCATGTGTAATTGTAACGTTGCGAGCCAGGTCTCGCCGTGATTGTCGGAACGAGGCATTTGGCGTTTCCGCCGGGGGGTGTTGCGCCCCGCTCTGACAACACCAACATGTGACATCCCGTGACAGCGCGCTGTACCATCGGGAACAGAGTGAAAAAAATTCGGAAATGTTTTTTGGGAAGTATTTGACGAAGGCGCGCCAATAAAATTAGTCGCCGTCGCCGGAAGGATCGAGGTCTTGCAGGGCCTGCGTGCGCTTTACGATGTCGATGATGTTTTGCGGTGATGCGTTGAGCGGCAGCTTTCTAAAATCAGCATCCACGCGCAGGGCGTCTTCAAGCAGCTCCTGGAACGCGTCGCGGTTGACTTCGACAGTGCCGAACTGGCGAAGGTGATCAGTTACGAATTGCGTATCGAGCAGTGTAAAGCCACCTTCGATCAAGCGGGCGGACAAATGCACCAGAGCAATTTTTGATGCATCGCGTGCGGTTGAAAACATGCTTTCGCCGAAGAAGGCACCGCCAAGTGCGACGCCGTACAATCCGCCAACGAGTTTATCTTCGTCCCAGACCTCGACGGTGTGACAGTAGCCGAGCTTAAACAACTGCTTGTAGAGATAACGAATACGGTCGTTGATCCAGGTCGACTTGCGATTTGGCTGGATGCCGGCACATCCTTCAATGACACCTTCGAAGTTTGTGTCGATGCTTACGCGCAACGGCGTCCGGCGAACGGTGCGCAGCAGACGTTTGGGCACGTGGAAACTGTCGAGCGGCAGGATTCCCCGCTCCTGTGGTTCGATCCAGT
>JAJFHI010000171.1 GCA_021775715.1 Hyphomicrobiaceae bacterium
TTACCCAAACCGGCCGGTTATATAATCGCGTGTGCGCTCGTCCTTTGGGGTTGTGAAAATCGTGTTTGTTTCACCTTCTTCGACCAGCTTGCCGAGATGGAAGAACGCTGTCCGCTGCGAGACACGTGCGGCCTGCTGCATGGAGTGCGTGACAATCACGATCGTGTAGTTTTCTTTCAGATCTTCCATCAGCTCTTCAATTTTCGCCGTCGCGATTGGATCGAGTGATGAGCAGGGCTCATCCATCAAAATCACTTCAGGCCGTGTTGCAATAGCGCGAGCGATGCAAAGACGTTGCTGCTGGCCGCCAGACAAGCCTGTTCCCGCCTCATGAACGCGATCTTTAACTTCATTGATCAAGCCAGCGCGCTCCAGACAATCCATCACGAGCTCTTCAAGCTCAGCATTGTTGCTCGTAAGACCATGAATGCGTGGACCGTAAGCAACGTTTTCAAAGATTGATTTTGGGAACGGGTTCGGCTTCTGAAAAACCATACCGACACGCGCGCGCAACTCAACTACGTCGAGTTCCGGATCGTAAATGTCTGACCCATCAATGCGCAAATTTCCCGTCACTTTGCAGATGGAAATTGTATCGTTCATGCGATTGAGGCAGCGCAGGAATGTCGACTTGCCGCAACCAGAAGGACCGATCAGCGACGTAATCGAATTGCGCTTGATGTCGAGATTGACATCAAACAGCGCCTGCTTTTCAGCGTAGAAAACATTGACGTCGCGGCATGCCATCTTAATGGCGCCCGCCTTTACCGGTTCAATAGGGTCGGCAATTTGGTACAACTGACTTTCCGCCATGCTTTTGTTGAAGGCCATTTCGTCATTCATTTGTAACCACCTTGGGTTCCCAACCTTATTCACCAATTGTCCGACTGTCGCTGAAAAGTCTACCACCGTCGCTCAAACCGCCGCCGTAAAATTACGACCAGGATGTTCATAACGATCAGAAATCCAAGAAGCACGGCGATTGCCGCCGCCGTCTTAAGCTCAAACGCCCGCTCCGGGAAATCCGACCAGCGGAAAATCTGTACAGGCAGCGCTGTCGCCGGGTCCAGGACACTTGTTGGTACGTCAACGATAAATGCGACCATGCCAATCATCAACAGCGGCGCTGTTTCACCAAGCGCCTGAGCCATACCAATAATTGTACCCGTCAAAATCCCCGGCATTGCCAACGGCAGCACGTGATGTGTTGTGGCCTGCAGGTTCGAGGCCCCGACGCCAAGGGCTGCGTCACGGATTGATGGCGGTACAGCCTTGATGGCCGCACGTGCTGCGATGATGATCGTTGGCAATGTCATCAACGCCAGAACCATACCGCCTGCGAGGGGCGCTGACCTGGGGACACCGAAAAAGTTGATAAATACTGCAAGACCCAGGAGACCAAACACAATCGATGGCACGGCGGCCAGGTTGTTGATATTTATCTCGATAAAGTCCGTGATGCGATTTTTTGGCGCGAATTCTTCCAGATAGATCGCCGACATAACACCAATCGGAAATGCCAGTGCGAACGTCACGATCATGGTCCAGAAGCTGCCAACGGCCGCACTCCAGATGCCGGCAATCTCAGCTTCACGCGAGTCAGTTGAGGTGAAGAACCGCCAATTGAAGCTTTCTTCGATCGCGCCTTCCTGGCGAAGCCGCTCCACGAGCGCGATTTGCCGGTCGGATATTTTGCGCGCTGCCTCGCTGGTCGAGATCCTGATCAAACGCCAGCCACCTTCGACTGCTGTAGTTGTTGAGGAAAGCGGCAACAGAACCGGTCCTTCAATGACATCGGTCGAAACGCTTGTGACCTTGACGACGCCGCCATTTATCTCAACGAAATAGCTCGGCAGATCCGAGTCAATCACTTCCGTTCCGCCCGTCGCATTCGCCCTTGCAAGGATCGCATCCCGCTTTTCGATAAATGATGTCCGGTGTGCCTCGTAGGCACGGATTTGCTGTTCATACTTGGCCCTAAGCTCAGGGTTTGAGTCCCCTAGAGCTTCGGCACGCTGTTTATAAACGGTCACGCCGCGATATTGTGCGTCAGCTTGTTTTTGAAAACTTTTGGCTTTCTCCCTGAGCTGGACTTTAACCGCCAGCAACAAGGGTCCGAACGAATTGGACTCGATCACGACCTTCACGTCACCTTCAATGCCAAGAGGCGTTGCCCGACCCACGGCTGCGAGCGGCTCAATCCGACCAATATCACCGCTGTTCCAAAGATTCACATCATCGGAAGCAAGCAGTTGAAACTTTTGCTTCTGATCCAACAGCGCAGGATTGGCCATGACAGCTTCGCGCAACTCCAGCGCCCCCGCGTCACTGACCAGACGATAAAGCTCACGCTTCGACGAACGGTCCTTCACGCCTGGAAACTCTTCACGAAGTGCAGACTTGACGACACTGCTGAAATCACCACGGCGGATGACCACAGGATCGCCGCTGCCTTTGGGATCGATCTCCGCGGCTTCGGGCTTAACCTCTAGAACGATGTACGTCTCGGTCAACGCGCCGACTGCCTTTTTCGCCACGGTCCATAATAGGCTGACGAGAGCAAATCCGGCAACGCAGAGCGCCAGAATTCCAAGCCTACGAAAACGTGTTTCAAATGCGTAGCGTTTGCGCAGACGGCGCTTTGCCTTGTCTGAGGCTGGAATATCAGAACCGATTGCAGTTGCGTTCGTCATTTTTCCTGTCCCCCTACTCGTATCTCTCGCGATACTTATTGACGACCCGAAGCGCGACCATGTTCAGCGCCAACGTGATGCAGAACAGCGTAAAGCCAAGCGCGAATGCCGGGCCCGCCGCCGTGTCAGCTTCCGTGTCGCCGGTAATCAGCGCAACGATCTGAACGGTCACGGTTGTTACCGCTTCCAACGGGTTGAATGTCAGATTGGCACCCTGCCCTGCCGCCATTACAACAATCATTGTCTCACCGACTGCGCGCGATACGCCAAGCAGGATCGCGGAAACAATTCCCGGCAGTGCGGCGGGCAAAACCACGTTCGTAATCGTCTCAGCCTGCGTCGCGCCAATGCCATATGATCCGTCCCGCAGCGATTGCGGCACGGCATTGATGACGTCATCAGAAAGGGACGAAATGAATGGGATGATCATGATGCCCATGACGATGCCGGCAGCCAGCGCGCTTTCCGACGCAACCGAAAAGCCAATGCTCTCGCCAAAACCGCGAAACATCGGCGCGACCGTAATCGCCGCGAAGAAGCCATAGACCACGGTCGGAATGCCTGCCAGCAATTCGAGCAGCGGCTTGCCCCACGACCTAACGCTCTGCGACGCGTATTCCGACAGGTAAATCGCCGACATCAAACCGACAGGAACAGCGACCAGCATCGCTATTATCGTAATCAGGAATGTGCCGGCGAACAATGGAACAGCACCAACCGAATCTTCGTCAAGGTTACCTTCAAAGACGCCAGCCAACGGTGTCCACCGCGTCCCAAACAGAAATTTATCAATCCGCCAATCAATCTTGGAGAAGAATATCAGCGTCTCACCGATCAACGAGAACAGAATTCCGACGGTTGTCAGAATTGCGATGGCCGCGGAAATCATCAGCACCGCTTGCACGATGTGCTCGAACCGGTTGCGTGTCCGCAATCGCTGCGCCAGTTGCCGGTAAGTGTAGAAAAATGCCAGTGCCGCAAGGCCGATACTCGCAATCGCGATCGTCCAATTGCGGAATGTGTTCCATCGCGAATAAAGCTCTGCCGTCTGGCGGCGCGCGTCCAAGATGTTATCTTCAAATGCCGCCGTAACCCGATTGCCCATGGCCATCTGTTTGGCATCAATGACAATTCGTTCTTGCTGGATATGCGGCAAGCTCTTAACGTTCTCTGGCAGAGACGCATAGAGCTGGTTATCGATTAAATAACTGAGGCCTGCGACCAGCGCCACAAATACAGTCAGACCGACAATCGATGTCCAAACGGCACTGTAGAGTCCGTGATAAACGGGTCGGGAGTGAAGAGACCCGATCTTGCCGTTGGAAACAACCAAGGCACGCGACCGGCCAAATACATAAGCCGCAAGACTTAGCCCGACAACGATCAATACCACGGTCATTAGCATGGTGTTTCTAGGCCCCCAAAAAATCTGGCACAAAATCGTAGGTCGTTAACAAATTCCGGCCGTGCCTGGTCGTCCAATCCAGGGGCGCATTTATCGCTCCCCTGGATCATTTGTCTGGTGAAGAAAGCTCAGCGTTTAGCTCAGTTTTTCTTCCCCTGTCATGACTTTCAGCTCATCAGCTTGGTTAGCCGCCGCATCACGGTCAACTTTTGGAAGCGGGATCAAGCCTTTTTCAACGAGGTAACCTTCGTCGCCGAATGTGCCTTCACGTGTCCACTCAGCCAGGAATTGTTTCAGGCCTGGGATTACGCCGACGTGCGCTTTCTTGACGTAGAAGAACAGTGAGCGAGAAACAGCATACTTGCCGCTGGAGATCGCTTCGAATGTTGGTGTTACGCCGTCAACTTTGGCGCCTTTGACCTTGTCAGAGTTCTGGTCAAGGAACGAGAAGCCGAACACACCAACTGCTTTAGGGTTTGCCTCAAGCTTGGAAACGATCAGGTTGTCGTTTTCGCCAGCTTCGATGTAAGCACCGTCTTCGCGGATGTGATAAGCGATTTTCTTGAAGACGTCTTTGCCTTTTGCAGCCTTGCCTTTTTTCTCAAGAAACTTGGCTGGGATACCGTGCATCTTGGCAAGCTCGGCGATTTTCGCATCACCGACTTTTAGACCGCGAAGCTCTTTCAGCCAGTCGATTTTCTTCGCACCGCCACCAAGAGCAAGCTCTTCGAATGCGTCGCGTGTACCAGATGTTGGTGGTGGGCCGAGAACCTCGATTTTCGTGTCTGGCAATGATGGATCAATGTCCGACCATTTGGTGTAGGGGTTGGCAATCAGCTTACCGTCTTCGTCTGGAACCATAGCGGCCAGAGCGAGATAAACCTGCTTACGTGTCAGTGAAAGTTCAGGACCGGATTTGGAGTTTGCCATAGCAATTCCGTCGAAACCTATTTTGAATTCCATAATATCTTTAACGCCAGCTTCCTGACACTTCTTCCACTCATTTGCCTTCATGCGGCGGGACGCATTTGTGATGTCTGGAGTTTCTGCGCCAACACCTTTGCAGAAAAGCTTCAATCCGCCGCCGGAACCGGTTGACTCCACTTTAGGTGTTTTGAATTCTGATTTGTTGCCGAATTTCTCAGCAACAGCCGTCGCAAATGGGAACACCGTGGACGAGCCTACGATGTTGATCTGGTCGCGCGCTGTGGCCGCAGTGGCGAATGCGAACGTCATGGCAACCGCAGTCGCCGTCGACAATGCGATGATTTTTTTGCTCACGAGAAGCTCCCTGTCGTGATGAGGGGATTTTACGGACAATAACTGTCTGGTCTTGATTGCCGCCGAACTACGACAATCAACACGGCGCCCCGACCGCCGATGCCGAGAGTTGTATCCCAACGACTATACGCTTTCATGACAGGTTAATTATCTGATATGCATGGATAATTACATAAAGGCCATCTACCCAAGGGCCGGTAGTGGGTCAGTTTCAACGCTTTGATAAGTGAGTCTTTTTTCGATGCTTCAACAAGCATCTGATATCCAGCGGCGATCCCTAAACCGGCAGACTATTCCATTCGGGGCAGCTGGACTTTTGCTGGACGCTTAGGGGGATCAGGTTTGAACACTTTGTAATCCTCAAGCGGCTTAACTCGTGCAGATACCCGCCTGTCTTTGATGTTCCGTTCAAAGTGATCGGCCACCTCAACGATATCTTCGACGCTCCAAAGCCTGTCCGTCACGCCAGCCGCCATCGCAGGCGCCACGCGAAGCGTCTTATGAATGCGAACGAAGTTGTAGTGCATGAAGTGCAACGCGACGGCGTGTGAGTGGTTGACCACCTTCTTTGAGAAGCCATTTGTTAAACGTGTGAACCGGCGCATTCCCATGCGCATCGTCAAGTTGTTTCGCTCAACGTAACTTGTAGAAACATGCTTGGGGTCTGGGTTTCCTGAAAGTCGCTTCTTTCTTATTCCCGTGCATTCCGCTGGGGAATAGCGACCCTTCGCATCTCCGGGGACGCTACTGTCGCCGTAAATTTTGATCAGCATCGCATAGTCAATTTCACGACCGTCAAAGGCGTGGCGAACCGTTTCGAGGTATGGCCGGTGTCCATCTGTTGTGAGCTGAAACCTACCGTCGATACGGTCGGCAAGATCTTCCATCAAAGCCAGCGCATATTGTGCATCGCGCAAGCCAACCACCCATGATGGCACAAGCTTTGTGTCAGCGCAGATAGACGTCCAGGTCCAGCAGTCGCCGTAACTGCCCTCTTTGCCCTCAGGGATGTTCTTTTCTTTAGAGCCAACAAACGCCCAGATTTCATCAACCTGGACACGTTTGCAGTTCAGATGGCGGAAGTGGGTGTCCTGATACCAGTGGCAGGCTTGACCAACGTCGCAGAGCAGCTTGGAGACGGTGTTTTTGGAGACATCAACAAGCCGTCCGGTGCCGCGGATTGAATTTCCCTCCACCAGACAGCGGATAATTTGAACACGCTTCTCTAGGGGCAATCTGTTCATGCCCTAAATATACGATCACCTGCTTGACCGGTCAAGCAATATTGGTCACTTTAGTTTACTTTTTGTTCCCTAAACTGCTTGATGCCTTCACGGAAACTTTCGCCTAATTCGGTGGCGACATCCACTCCATCATCATATGCCCGTCGATCTTGTGGGCTGCAACGTGCGTGATTTTCGAAGCTCATGTCTTGGTCATCGTTTGATGGACGAGCATCGGATTTCCGAACTGTTTTGAGATTATTCATCGTCATCCTCCTTTTCGCCGATGTCACGGAAGTAATTGGCAGTAAAATGATGGTTCAGCTTAGGATCAAAATAGTGTTTTCTCTTTATCCAAATAAATCCATCGCCCTTTGAGATTACCGCCACGTCGACCGGCCCTCCGACCGTTTCCCTATCAAGCGAAACGCGCCGTTTTAGAGATGTGAGATTTACGAGCGCTTCGGCCATGTTCGCCAACTCTTCTTTTGGCAGAGTGCCAACCATATCAATAATGGGCGACGAGTAATATTCTTTTCTATAAGCTGCCGAAGTGTCGCTGAACTCATCGAATTGTCGTACAGCAAGCTCTGTAACTGCGGCCTTAGCAGCTTCCATGTCATCAAGGCCTGTTGCGAAACCTTCCAGAACAGACACTGCATTACTAACAATAAGTTTTTTTACAGAACCTTCAAGAAAGCTACGATATCTTGCGTCGATCCCCTCCATGAACCGGATCACCATATCTCTTTGCGCAAAAGGAATTATGATTGCATCATGCTTCCGGTTTAGTGATGAATCTGCTTGCGGACGGGACTTCAACTTGTTGGGGAAAATAAATCCATCGGTATCGTAAGCCACAATTGCTGGAAGCTTCTGATCCTCTCCAAACCCTGCTATGACGATACCAGATTGCAGAGGAGAGTAGTGGTTCCTAGTGATGCTTGTGACAAGAAATTCACAGAACCTCTCCCGTATTCCATCGGTTTCAGGGACACGTGCCGCTGTCTCTGTGAGAACTGGCATGTAACTGTCTCTGAAGCTTTTGGTTTCGTCATCGGAGAGGAAGGGTGCTGCAGCAGCCGCTTCTTCTAGTCTTTTATTGATTTCATTTGAAAGGACGTTTTCAAAGATCTCGTTAGTATCGCCAACAATCATTTCGTCACGCACGTCGTCCATAAGATCACTTAACTGAGATCGAGCTATGGACGATATGTTTGCTTTGCAATCGGCTGGCTGATAATCAAAAAACTGGGATAAAAATTCAAGAAAGTCACTGCCCCAATCTGCAATTTTACTCTCAGATAATGTTCCCTTACTTTTTCGATATTCTTTTATGATTGTTTCCCAGGGGAAACCCATAAAATCAGCATTCCCATAAATCATAACGCCAACTGGGTGAACACGTGACAGCGTGAAAAGCTTGTTGACAGTGTCGTACGTCTTTTCTTGGCCGCCGCTTGACACAGTGACCTTGCTATCGGCAGCCAGCGCAACGGCTGACTTATTCAATATCGCGATTTCAGCCGTCATCTTTTTTCCATCGCGCCGCTGCTGCCTTTTTGGCAATAAGTTTGCGTTGGTCCGGGCTTAATTTCAGCGCTCTAGCTGCACCACCTTTGAGGCCGCCCCGCCGACCAAGACTCACCGCTGCAGGATCTTTACCACCCGAAGCTTGTGTAGGGATATCCTCAGCAGTCTGATCTGTCGCGATATCCACTATGGATTTCGCAAGCTGGTTCACGTCACGAGGCCGCTTCTTTTGAGGCTTTTTTGGTGCTTTACCGCTCATGCATCAAGTGTCGCATTTCATTGGAGAAAATACCAGTGATTCACTTGACGACCGGCCGCAAAGGACGCAAGAGTCCTATTCATGCGTATCTGTTGTGCGGGAACCGCCGGGATTGCACCCCGACGGCCCCAGAAAGAGTCCGTTCCAAGCCTGGAGCCGGGACCCTTGTAAACTTGTTTCGGAAGTCAGTTACGCTTACCCCAGTCGATGTATCAAGTGCCCGGTCTCCCTTATCCATAGGAGACCGTCATGGTCTATTTTAGTTCGACTGCAATCTGTGCTGCAGATTATAGCGCACAGACCCAAGTTCTGCGTATCCAATTCACAAGTGGTTCAACCATTTACGATTATCCCGGCGTACCTCGCCATATTTGGGATGGCTTACTAAATGCGCCGTCACAGGGCATTTACTACAATGTCCACATTCGCGACGTGTACGCTGCACGCTAATCGCAGTTGATTGTCACTGTCGCTGGCCCGGTTGCGTTTACGGTGCGAGACTCGTTAGGGTTGAGCACCATGCTTGTAACGCCGGGTCGGCGATTTAGCTCCCACTGCAGATCACATGTTGGTGCAAACCGCAGAATCAATCTCCAAGTTGTTCGTAGTGAATCATAGCTGAGTCTTGTCATCAAGCGTCCTTTTCGAATTGTGACGGCGAAACTGACCCACTACCCAAGGGCCTTAAACGACACTGCAAACTTCGACCCGTGGCCAAGCTCTGACTCGATGCTGAGGGTGCCGCGATGGCGGGCAACAATGTGCTTCACGATAGCTAACCCCAAGCCCGTGCCGCCTTTTTCCCGGCTGGACGTTACGTTGGCACGATAGAATCGTTCCGTCAGTCGCGGGAGGTGGTCAGCGGCAATGCCAACACCATCGTCCTCAACGGTCGCGGTTACGATTTTCGGCACATCCTTACTATCAAGCGAAACCTCGACTTTAAGCTCGATATGACCATCAGGCTTGCCGTACTTCACCGCGTTCTGCACAAGGTTTTGCAGCACCTGACCGATCTCCTCGCGGTCGCCGCGGATCATCGCAACGCGCCGGGCTTGTGTCAGATCGATCGTAATACCCGATGCTTCCGCCAGGAGCTTGAGCGTTTGAACGACCTCTTGCGCCACCTCATTGACGTCGACCGTTCCGCTCGGGGCTAAGTGCGCACGCATTTCAACACGACTGAGCGACAGAAGGTCTTCAATCAATCGGGTCATGCGTTCCGCTTGGGTAGCCATGATGCCGAGAAAGCGGTCTTGCGCAGCTAGATCGTGGCGCGCCGGACCTTGTAGAGTGTCGACAAACCCACGCAGTGACGCCAATGGTGTCCGCAGTTCGTGGCTGGCATTGGCGACAAAGTCGCTGCGTGTCTGCTCCAGGCGATCCTGCTCGGAATGATCGCGAAAACAAATTAGCAAGTCCGGTGCCGTCCGGTTTTTGTCACCATGATCAAGCCGCGCAACGGTGGCCGAGATCCGGCGCTCAATTGGGAGG
>JAJFHI010000172.1 GCA_021775715.1 Hyphomicrobiaceae bacterium
CGGCGCATCTGTGCGTTGCGGATGCGTGTCAGCATATCGCCAATTGGATCGTTCATCTCAAATGTCTCCTACCAGCTCGATTTGACCATACCGGGAATACGACCTTGACTTGCAAGTTCCCGGAGCTGGTTTCGGCACATTTTGAGTTTGCGATAAAAGCCACGTGGACGGCCGGTGAGTTCACACCGGTTACGAATACGTGTCTTCGACGAGTTGCGCGGCATCTCAGCCAATTTCAGGCGCGCTTTGAAACGCTCATCAGTTGGCATTGATTCATCTTTAGCGATCTTTTTCAACTCAGCACGCCTCTCAGCATACAGTGCCACCAATTTCCGCTTACGGTTATTGCTTTCGATCGCGCCTTGTCTAGCCATTCAATTCCTCCAAAGGCCTTTCGGTTACTTGGTTCAAAGACCGAGGTCCCTTAGTTGCCGAACGGAAAGTTAAAGCCACGCAGAAGTTCGCGTGCCTCATCATCATTCCGAGCGGTTGTGCAAACAATTACGTCCATGCCCCAGATCTCATCGACTTTGTCGTAATCGATCTCAGGGAATACAATGTGCTCTTTCAGACCGCAGGCGAAGTTGCCACGACCGTCAAAGCTTTTCGGGTTCAGACCGCGGAAGTCCTTCACGCGCGGCAAGGCGATCGTGATGAAACGGTCGAGAAATTCATACATGCGGTTGCCGCGAAGCGTGACTTTGGTGCCGAGCGCCATGCCATCACGAACCTTGTAGGTCGCGATAGATTTGCGCGCATGCGTTGTCACGGGCTTCTGACCAGCAATCAATGTCAGGTCGCGGCTTGCGTTATCAACCTTCTTGCGGTCGTTCACAGCTTCACCGACACCCATATTGATTACGATCTTTTCCAGCTTTGGGATCTGCATCACATTAGCGTACCCAAACTTCTCTTTCAGAGCAGCGCGTACGACGGCCTCATAATGGGCCTTCATGCGAGGCGTGTAATCGCCGTTTGATTTCGTGTTGTCAGACATTTCGCTTACTTCTTATCAGCAATCAGTTCACCGGACCGCTTCGCAAAGCGAACCTTACGGCCATCTTCAGCAATCTTGAAACCAACACGTGTTGGCTTTCCATCTTTAGGGTCTTCGATCGCCAGGTTGGAAAGGTCGATTACCCCCTCCTTCGTGATGATCCCGCCTTCGTCCTGCGCCGTCTGGCGCTGGTGTCGACGAACCATATTCACACCGCGAACGATCGCACGACCATCACCCGGGCGGACTTCAAGAACTTCGCCTTGTTTGCCCTTGTCGCGACCAGATAGGACGAAGACGTTGTCGCCCTTTTTGATTTTCGCACTCGCCATCTCAGATTACCTCCGGCGCAAGCGACACAATTTTCATGTGGTTTTTTGCGCGCAACTCACGTGTCACTGGGCCAAAAATACGTGTTCCGACTGGCTCACCCTGAGCGTTGATCAGCACGGCCGCGTTGCGATCGAAACGGATAAGTGACCCGTCTGGACGACGTACACCTTTCGCTGTGCGAACAACAACAGCCTTCATCACCTGACCCTTTTTCACGCGGCCCTTCGGAATAGCTTCCTGCACCGACACAACGATGGTGTCGCCGATGCCAGCGTATCTCCGCTTCGACCCGCCAAGAACCTTGATGCACTGAACGCGCCGGGCTCCTGAATTGTCGGCGACGTCGAGATTGCTCTCCATCTGGATCATCGCGCTTGTCCTTCTTTTGGCTGCTCAATAGCAGCGGTTCTCTTTATTGCTTCACCAGGGAAGCGTTGTTGTCTTTGTCGTCCACCGGTCGCGGATCGAAAATTCGCGCCACGGTGGCAAACTATATTCGGCGGAGCCAGTCTCCGACCAAATTACGCCGTGGCGGTATGAACCGCCCAACGCTTATTCTTCGAGATCGGTGCCGTCTCAATAATCTGGATCCGATCGCCCGTTTTGCAGGTGTTCTGCTCATCGTGCGCGTGATATTTCTTCGTACGACGCACTGTTTTTTTGAACAGCGGGTGTGTGTAGCGGCGTTCGACTTCAACAACAACAGTCTTGTCGTTTTTGTCGGAGACTACGACGCCATGGAGAATGCGCTTAGGCATAGTTTCAAACTCTCTCTTGTATCCGGCTCAGTGGCTCACGCGCTTTTCGCGGCGCTACCAACTCGTTTCTCACGCGCAACCGTCTGCACGCGGGCGATATCCCGACGCACTTCGCGGACACGCGATGTGTTATCCAATTGCCCCGAAGCCACCTGAAAGCGCAGATTGAACTGTTCCTTCTTGAGCTTTATGAGCTGGTCGTCGAGTTGATCGAGCGACATGTCTCTGAATTCAGCGGCGTTCATCGTCCGTCCTCGTTCTTCTCTCTTCAATCGACATCTCTTGGCGCTTATTTCAAGACACCTGAGCTGGCCGATGCGGATTAACCACCGATCCGCGTGACAACTTTTGTTTTAATCGGCAACTTTGCAGCACCGAGCTTCAAGGCTTCTCGCGCGACCTCGTCGGACACACCGTCAAGTTCGAACATGACGCGACCAGGCTTGACACGAGCGGCCCAGTATTCCGGCGAGCCCTTACCTGAGCCCATGCGAACTTCCTGCGGCTTCTGCGTCACGGGAAGATCCGGGAAAATCCGAATCCAAACGCGGCCAGCACGTTTCATATGACGCGTGATCGCACGACGTGCCGCCTCGATCTGACGCGCAGTGACACGTTCTGGTGCCAATGCTTTCAGACCGTGCGAGCCAAAGTTCAGCGTTGTGCCCCCTTTGGCGTTGCCGTGGATCCTGCCTTTGAACATCTTGCGATGCTTGAATTTTTTCGGCTGTAACATCTTCTAAAGTCCTACCGACGAAGGGTTAAGCGACGACCACCTGATCTGGCGCTCAGCGATTGGGGCGATCCCCGCGTTCGCGACGAGGACGACCACCGCCGCCGCCACCTTCCTGCATTTCAAGGGCACGCTTTTCAGCTGCCATCGGGTCATGTTCGATGATCTCACCTTTGAAGATCCAAACCTTGATTCCAATGATGCCGTACGCCGTCTTCGCTTCGCCATAACCGAAGTCGATGTCGGCGCGCAGCGTGTGCAGCGGCACACGTCCCTCACGATACCATTCCGTACGCGCGATCTCAGCACCACCCAGACGACCTGCCACGTTGATACGAATACCAAGTGCGCCAAGGCGAAGAGCTGCCTGGACCGAACGCTTCATCGCACGACGAAAAGCCACGCGGCGTTCCAACTGCTGTGCGATAGATTCTGCAACCAGCGTCGCGTCGATTTCAGGCTTGCGGATCTCGACAATGTTCAAGTGAACTTCGCTGTCCGTCAATCGGCTGACCTGACCGCGCAGCTTGTCGATGTCGGATCCTTTTTTGCCGATCAAAACACCAGGACGCGCCGTATGCACGGTCACGCGGCACTTTTTATGAGGACGCTCGATGACGACCTTAGAAATGCCAGCCTGACGCTGCATCTTCATGATGTGATCACGGATGCGCATGTCTTCGTGCAGCAGCCGGCCGTACTCGTGACCACCCGCGAACCAACGACTGTCCCAAGTGCGGTTGATGCCGAGGCGCAAACCGATTGGATTGACTTTTTGACCCAAAACTAGGCCTCCTTCGCGTCTGCTTGGTCTTCGACCTGACGGACGATGACCGTGATTTGTGCGAACGGCTTAATGATCGAACCAGCGCGGCCACGGCCACGGGCTTGAAACCGCTTAAGTGTCAGGTTTTTGCCGACATAGGCTTCCGACACGATCAATTCGTTGACGTCGAGACCATGGTTGTTCTCAGCGTTGGCGACAGCGCTCATGACCGTCTTGCGGACGTCCTGAGCGATGCGCTTGCGCGAAAATTCCAAGTCAGCAAGTGCCTGCTCGACCTTCTTGCCACGGATCAGACCCGCTACAAGATTGAGTTTTTGTGGCGAAACACGCAGGTTGCGCGTCACGGCCTTTGCCTCGTTGTCCGGGAGGCTCCGCTCTCGTTTTGGCTTACCCATTACCGTTTCGCCTTCTTATCGGCGGTGTGGCCATTATAGGTACGTGTCGGTGAAAACTCACCGAACTTATGACCAATCATGTCTTCCGACACATTGACGGGAACGTGCTTCTTGCCGTTATAGACGCCAAAGGTCAGACCGACGAACTGAGGTAGGATCGTAGAGCGGCGACTCCAGATCTTAATTACCTCGTTGCGGCCCGACTCGCGAACCTTCTCAGCTTTCTTGAGAAGGTAGCCGTCAATAAATGGGCCCTTCCAAACTGATCGTGACACTTCGGTCTCTCCTTTGATACCTGCTTTGCCAGCACATCCCGACAGCAAGTCAATTAACGCGTTGCACCTATTTACCGAAAAACCGCAAAGCACCTTTCCGAAGGTGTTCCCAACGCTATTTCTTTTTCTTCTTCAAGTGACGCGAGCGAACAATATACTTGTCCGTCGCTTTGTTCTTACGGGTCCGGAAGCCCTTCGTGGAAATACCCCACGGCGTTGCCCAGTGCTTACCACCCTTGGTGCGACCACCGTTCGGGTGGTCAACCGCGTTCATAGCGATACCGCGCACAGTTGGGCGAATGCCCTTCCAACGCGAGCGACCGGCTTTACCCGTCGTCGTGTTTGAATGATCTGGGTTAGAAACCGCACCAACGGTTGCCATGCAATCCGCTGGCACGCGGCGTGTTTCGCCTGACATCATCTTGATGACCGCCCAACCACCGTCACGACCAACAAGCTGAACGAATGCACCAGCAGAGCGGGAAATTTGACCACCCTTGCGCGGCTTCATCTCAACGTTGTGAATGATCGTGCCGATCGGCATCGACGACAATGGCATTGCGTTGCCAGGCTTCACATCAACCTTTTCGCCTGCGATCACCTGGTCACCAACACCAAGACGCTGTGGCGCCAGGATGTAGGACAGCTCACCATCTTCATATTTGATGAGCGCAATGAACGCCGTGCGGTTCGGGTCGTATTCGATACGCTCAACTGTTGCGGGCATGTCGAACTTGCGACGCTTGAAGTCGATCAGACGGAACGACCGCTTGTGACCACCACCAATATGGCGTGTCGTGATGCGACCGTGGTGGTTACGACCACCGGTCTTGTTCAAACCCTCGGTCAACATCTTAACCGGCGCACCCTTCCAAAGGTTGCTACGGTCTACGATCACCAGGTGACGCATGCTGGGCGACGTCGGGCGGTATGATTTCAAAGCCATTTCTAATCGCCCCCTACAGGCCCGTCGTCACGTCGATGGATTCCCCATCGGCGAGTGTGACGATCGCTTTTTTGCTATCGCTCTGCTTGGCAATACGCCCGCGGAACGCTTTCGTTTTGCCCTTATGGACAATTGTATTGACGGCTTTCACCTTGACCTTGAACAGGTTTTCGACGGCCTGCTTGATCTGTGGCTTGGAAGCTGTCTTTGCGACCTGGAAGACCACTTGGTTGGATTCAGCAAGCAACGTCGCCTTTTCCGTGATCAGTGGACGCAAGATGACGTCATATGATTTCAGAAGGCTCATGATGGTACTCCCTCACTGCGAGGTGTCGGCATCTTGGCATCCTTGAACCGATCGGCGAGTGCATCAACAGCCGCCTTGGTCAGCACCAGTTTGTGGCGGCGCAGGATGTCGTACACGTTGATACCCTGGATCGGCAGCACATCGATGTCTGGAATGTTGCGAGCTGCCAGCGCGAACTGATTTTCCAGCTCAACACCATCGATGATCAGTGCATTTTTCCATTCAAGTTTTTCGAACTGGGCACGCAGCTGCGCTGTCTTCCCGTTTTCCGAACTTGCTTTGTCGAGCACGATCAACTCACCAGCTTTGACCTTTGCCGAAAGCGCGTGACGCAATGCGAGAGCGCGAACTTTCTTTGGCAACGAGACCGCATGGCTACGTGGCTTTGGACCGAACGCCTTACCACCGCCACGGAACTGAGGTGCCGCTTTGTTGCCGTGGCGAGCACCGCCCGTGCCTTTCTGCTTGTACATCTTCTTACCCGTGACGTTCACTTCAGAACGGTCTTGGGCGTGATGCGTACCAGCCATTTTCTTCAACTGTTGGTAGCGCACCATACGATGCAAAAGGTCTACGCGTGGCTCGAGGCCGAAAACGGCGTCTGCAAGATCAACGGAACCCGCTGTCTTAGCGTCGAGCGTTGTGACGTCTGCTTTCATCACACTTGCTCCTTCGCTTGCGCTTCACCTGCTTCGACCGGCTTTGCAGCACGGAAAGCAGCCGGCATCGGCGCATCTTTTGGCAGAGGTTTCTTGACCGCATCGCGGATCATGACCCAACCACCTTTGGAACCAGGAACGGCGCCTCGGATCATCACAAGTCCGCGCTCGACGTCCGTCTTCACGACGACGAGGTTCTGCGTTGTAACCCGCTCGTTACCCATCTGACCTGGCATCTTCTTACCTTTGAAGACTTTGCCCGGGTCCTGACACTGACCGGTTGAACCAAGTGCACGGTGAGATAGAGAGTTACCGTGCGACGCACGACCACCACCGAAATTCCAACGCTTCATCGCGCCTTGGAAACCTTTACCGATGCTCGTGCCGGTCACGTCGACAAACTGACCATCAACGAAGTGATCTGCGGTAATTTCCGCACCAACTTCAATGAGGTTGTCTGGCGACACGCGGAATTCAGCAATCCGCCGCTTCGGGGCAACGTTGGCCACAACAAAGTTCTGGCGTTCGGCCTTCGTCAATCGCGAAGCTTTACGCGTCCCCGCACCAAGCTGAACGGCCGTATAGCCATTCTTCTCGTCCGTGCGGTGACTCAACACCTGGCAATTTTCCAAACGGAGCACCGTTACCGGGATATGATCTCCGGCTTCGTTAAAGATCCGGGACATCCCGATCTTCTGTGCAATCACTCCGGAACGCATGCGCATTCCTTCCCTAAATCTTTGCAGGTTCAGCAAGCGCCACTGTGGTCACCGCCGTCTGCGTCAAATCCAATTTTCCGTGAGCCCGGTTATGCCTGAAACAAAGACGTCTCAGACCATCCGGCCCTACAGCTTGATCTCAACGTCCACACCGGCAGCAAGATCAAGTTTCATCAGTGCGTCGACCGTCTGAGGTGTCGGATCAACGATGTCCAAGAGCCGTTTGTGCGTGCGCATTTCAAACTGCTCGCGGCTCTTCTTGTCGACGTGCGGCGAGCGGTTGACTGTGAAACGCTCGATCCGCGTCGGCAGCGGAATCGGGCCACGCACATCAGCGCCGGTCCGTTTTGCCGTATTGACGATCTCAAGCGTCGACGCATC
>JAJFHI010000173.1 GCA_021775715.1 Hyphomicrobiaceae bacterium
CTGCAAGTCCCTCATGCCCAATTCGGTGCGGCCCCCAATAAGTCTCGAATCGAGCTTAGCGCATCACCTCCGGCGCCTCGACGCCCAAGACGCCTAATCCAGAAGATATCACCTGTTGCGTTGCGGCAATGAGGGCAAGCCGCGCGGCTGTTGTTCCCTGACAATCTTGTTGGATAAAGCGCAAATGTGGCGAATCATTGCCTCGCCCCCACTGCTGGTGCAGCGCCGAGGCCAAATCATAAAGGTAGAATGCCAAGCGATGTGGCTCATGCGCCCGGGCAGCACCTGCGATCAATTTATTAAAGGCTGCCAGACGCTTAATGAGATCCAACTCACCGGGGTCTGTCAGCAAAGTCAGGTCGGCGGATTTGACCGCCGACGCACGGTCGGCCAGTTCAGGATATGTCTCGCCGACATTGCGGAACACAGATGACACCCGTGCATGCGCATACTGAACATAAAATACTGGATTATCTTTTGACTGCTCGGTCACTTTTGCGAAATCAAAATCCAATGGCGCGTCATTCTTCCGATAAAGCATCATAAAGCGCACTGGATCGCGCCCAACCTCATCCACGACATCGCGCAACGTCACGAATGTGCCAGCGCGCTTTGACATCCGGACAGGCTCACCACCGCGAAACAGCTTCACAAGCTGACAGACCTTGATGTCGAAAACGATGTCACGGTCGGACAGTGCTTTCACCGCCGCCTTCATCCGCGGAATGTAACCGATGTGGTCGGCACCAAACACGTTAATGAGCTGGTCAAAACCGCGTTGCAGTTTGTCGTAGTGATACGCGATGTCCCCGGCAAAGTAAGTATAGCTGCCATCGGACTTCACAAGCGCACGGTCGGCGTCGTCGCCAAATTCCGTCGACTTGAACAACGTTTGCGTCCGGCTCTCCCATTCCTCGTCGTCGTGGCCCTTCGGCTTTTCCAGCACGCCTTCGTACATCAGGCCTTTGGTGCGCAGAGCCGCAATTGCTTCGTCAATCCGGTTTTTGCCATTGGAGACAAGAGAGCGTTCAGAGAAAAACACATCATGGTGGATGTTGAGCGCTGCCAGATCATCCTTGATCAACGCCATCATCGCATCCATCGTCGCATCACTGACAATCGGCAGCCAGTCGGCGGCGTCCATGCTAACAAGCTTGTCGCCGTGCGTTTTGGCCAATGCAGCGCCAACAGGCTTTAAGTAATCACCTGGATACAAGCCTTCCGGGATTTCGCCGATGTCTTCACCCAGCGCTTCGCGATAACGCAGGAACGCCGACCGTGCCAACACCTCTATCTGTCCACCGGCATCGTTGATGTAGTATTCGCGCGAGACATCATAGCCTGCAAAATCCAACAGGTTGGCCAATGCATCACCAAACACCGCGCCACGACAATGGCCGACATGCATCGGCCCGGTCGGGTTCGCTGAAACGTATTCGAGGTTGACCTTCTGTCCGGCACCAACGTCCAAGCGGCCAAATTGATCCCCTGCCTCAAGAATGGCTTTAACGAGGTCCTGCCAGATGGCGGGTGCGAATGTAATGTTTAAAAAGCCGGGGCCTGCAACATCGACCTTGGTCACGCCTTCGTTCGCTTCAAGGCGCGTTTTGAGTGCCTCGGCGATATCGCGCGGCTTCATCTTGGCGCGCTTCGTCAACACCAGCGCTGCATTCGACGCGATGTCGCCATGCGTTGGATCGCGCGGCGCTTCGGCCTCTACACCCTCAAGCGATAGATCCTTCGGCAAAACGCCGTCAGACTTCATGGCTTCAAGAGCTGTTTTCAAAAGGTCTTCGACGTGCGCGAAGACGTCCATGGCATGCCTCGAATGTCTGTAAAAAAGTGCAACCTTGCCAAATTGGCAAGCTCCCCGCTCGGCTAACGCAATTCCGGAGTAACGTCAAACAGGCGTTGGTGTTGTTCGATGGCAAAGCGGTCAGTCATGCCCGCGACGAAATCGCCGATCATGCGCAAGCGCTGGCGTTCGGTCAGCCCCTCGCCGAAGCTGGCCCAGGCAGGGTCGAGTGCTGTCGGGTCGCTCCTGAATCGGGCCACCAGGTCTGCGACAACCTCTTCCGCCCGACCCATCACACGCATCACACGCGGGTGGCGATAAACGCGGGCAAACAGAAATTGCTTCAAGGCAGCAAGATCTTTGGTCATGCCCGCGCTGAAGCTGACCACGGGTTCGGATGCGGCACGGATGTCATCTGCAGACGTCGGCGACAACTTCCGCAAACGCCTGCGGCTTTCGTTGACGCAGTCTGCGATCATGTCGGTGATGAGCCGCCGCGATACCGCATAAGCTGCCCGTGCGGCGTCAGTTTCATCAAGTCCTTGCGCAACACCGCCGGCAAGTGGTGCTTCGACCAGATCCGCAAAAACCAGCAGGCCAGCGCGCATACCGTCATCAATATCGTGATTGAGATAGGCTATATCGTCGGCAAGTGCTGCAACCTGCGCTTCAGCCGAGGCATGCCTCTCAAATTGCAACGAACACCAAGCTTCCACATCGCGCGTTGCTTTCACCACGGCACTTCCCGCTTGATCATCGATCGTGATCGGCCCGTTGTGTTTCGCCAAACCTTCCAGAGTTTCCCATGTCAGGTTCAATCCCTGATAGCTGAGATACTTATGCTCTAGCGTCGTGACAATACGTATGGATTGGGCGTTGTGATCATAGCCACCGGCGGCGGCCAACGCGCGATCCAGTGCTCGCTCGCCAGCATGACCGAACGGTGGATGACCGAGGTCATGTGCCAGCGCCAGTGTTTCGGCCAAATCTTCGTCAAGACACAACTGCCGCGCCAGGGTGCGTGCAATCTGCGCAACTTCAAGGCTGTGCGTCAGACGTGTGCGGTAATGATCGCCCTCGTGATAGAGGAAGACCTGGGTCTTATGCGTCAGACGGCGAAACGGCGAAGAATGGATAATGCGGTCACGGTCACGCTGGAACGGACTGCGTGTTGGACAGGGCGCCTCGTCATGCTGACGCCCTCGGGTCAGGCCTGCATTGGCGGCATAGGCGGCCACGACCCGCTGACCTGGGGCGAGCCCAGCGCCATAATCCGCCGTCAAGCCGGCAATATCGGCCGCTCTAAGTTGCACAGACAATGCCCTTGTTTTATGGCCAATCAGCACTGTTCACGTTTAATCCACGACAACACGAATTGACACGCCTTCGCGACACCCTATCTAATAGGAGACAATTCATGCGCAGCGGCGATGTCGCGCCGGAAGCCTCAATCATACACCCGATTTGGATCAAGCCCTTATGACAGCAGATGTCGAAGAAACAAACGTCATTCTGACGGAAAGCGCCGCCAAGCGGATCAACGAGATCCTGGCGAAAGATGCCGGCCACACGATGCTGCGCGTCAGCGTTGAGGGCGGCGGCTGTTCGGGCTTCCAGTACAAATTCGATCTTATCGCAGGCGACGGCAAAGCCGCTGACGACCTCGTGCTCGAACGCATCGGTGCGACCGTCGTCATCGATCCCGTCTCAGTTGGTTTTCTCGGCGGCTCCGAGATCGACTTCGTTGACGACCTAATCGGCGCGTCCTTCCAGATCCGCAATCCGAATGCGACGGCGTCCTGCGGTTGCGGCACAAGCTTCTCGCTGTAGCGGGCTAGCGACACCTCTCTCAGCCATGGAGCGCGAATTGATCGCTGCAACGCCGCTTTGGCAATTCGTAATGCTGCTTGTGCTGCATTGGCTAGCCGATTTTCTGCTGCAGACCCGCTGGATGGCAACCAACAAAAGCAGCCGTCTTGATGCACTCAGCTTGCATGTTGCCGTCTACACCACAGCACTCGGGCTCGGCGCTATTGTCATCTTTGGCGCAATCGAAGCCGTGATTTGGTTTGCCGCTGCCAACGGCGTCCTTCACTTCGCCACAGACTTCGTGACCAGCCGCATCACATCCAAGCTCTGGAAAGAACAGCGCATACACGGCTTCTTTCTCGTCGTTGGACTGGATCAACTGATCCATCAAGTGACGCTGGCAGCGACAATGGCTTGGCTGTTGGCCGGCGGCTGAATTCTGATACAAACGGTAGATCAAATTCGAGTCTGACTGCAGGAGCCGAAAATTGAAAATCGCGACGTGGAATATCAATGGCGTCAAGGCACGCATTGATACGGCGCAGGCCTGGTTGAAGGAATCGAACCCTGACATTGCCTGTTTCCAGGAAATCAAAAGCGTCGACGAGAACTTTCCATCCGCCGTCTTCGAAGACCTCGGCTACAACGTTGCGACACACGGGCAGAAGGGGTTTAACGGCGTCGCCATTCTGTCAAA